>JANTFQ010000024.1 GCA_024763405.1 Calditrichaceae bacterium | reverse complement strand
GGACTGGGCATAAAATTCCGTTCCCCGTCTTCCGCATTAATACGGCACTCGATGGCATGTCCTTCCAATCGAACATTATCCTGGGTATAGCTTAGTTTTTCACCGGCCGCCACCCGGATTTGATCTTTCAGCAAATCCTGATTCGAAATCATCTCAGTAACCGGATGTTCTACCTGAATCCGTGTATTCATTTCCATAAAATAAAAATTAAAATCCGAATCCAATAAAAATTCAATTGTCCCGGCGCCTTCATAGCCAATCTTTAATGCACCTTCTACTGAAACAGCGCCCATTTTACGGCGCAATTCTTCGGTTACAACACTGCTGGGAGATTCTTCCAATAATTTCTGATGACGCCGCTGAATACTGCATTCACGTTCACCAAGATAAACCGCATTGCCAAATTGGTCGGCCATCAGCTGAATTTCAATATGACGCGGATTTTGAATATATTTTTCGAGGTACATATCCGGATCACCAAAAGCACCCTGGGCTTCCGCCTGGGCCATTTGGTAATTCATATCAAACTCTGCACTATTGTTTACGATACGCATTCCACGGCCACCGCCGCCGGAAACCGCCTTTAGAATTACAGGAAAGCCAATTTCTTCGGCTAATTTCAATCCCTCTTCACTATTCGCTAAAACACCATCGCTTCCGGGAACAACCGGTACGCCGGCTTTTATCATCAATTCTTTTGCTTTTGCTTTATTGCCCATCTGCCGAATCATATCCGGAGTGGGACCGATAAATTTAATACCGCTATCCATACACATTTCGGCAAATTCGGCATTTTCCGCCAGAAATCCATACCCGGGATGAATCGCATCGGATCCGGTAATATCTGCGGCGGTAATAATACGGCGTGGGTCCAGATAACTTTCGGCACTGGATGCGGGACCAATGCAAACGGCCTCGTCCGCAAAACGTACATGCAATGATTCACTATCGGCCTCCGAGTGCACGGCAACGGTGGCAATCCCTAATTCTTTGCAGGCCCGTATGATACGAAGCGCTATTTCACTGCGGTTTGCGATTAAAACTTTTTTAAACAAAAAGCCTCCTTGTTTAAATAAAGCAGAGTATAAAAAAATGGGGCACTGCCCCATCATTCTGACTAAAATAAAAGATTAGTATCAGGATTTTTCTATGAGGAATAAAACCTGATTATATTCAACCGGCTGTGCATTTTGAACTAAAATTTCTTTTATTTTTCCGGAAACTTCCGCTTCAATTTCGTTCATCAGCTTCATCGCTTCTATAATACACAGGGTTTGACCTACCGAGACAGAACTGCCGGCGGAAGTATACGGATCAGCATCGGGTGACGGAGCGGCATAAAAAGTACCAACCATCGGCGAGCGTACTTCAACCAGGTTATCGTCTTTAGGTGTTTCTTCAGCCGGAGCGACTGCTTCGGACGGAAGGGCTGCGGGCGCCGCCTGCGGAGCCATTTGAACCGGAGGCATTGCCGCGTTCTGCGGGGCGGAGATATAATGCACTTCCCCATTTGAAGAAGGGAAACGTTTGGTGATTCGGATTTTGCGGCCTTCTTCTTCTATCTCAACTTCACTGATATCGGAAGTTTCAACCATTTTCACTAATTGTTTTATTTCCTTTAATTCCATTTTCCCTCCAGGTTGTTTTTCGGAGCCCGGTATTTTCTATCTGATTAAAATTTCTCTCAATGACAGACCGTCTATAAAGCTATCTTAGAAATTTATGTGTTTTATCTTCTCTGCGCAAAAAATTATTTTTGCCCAATCCGAGCCTTAATATTCTTTCCGATCTATATGAATCCGGTTTAATTCATCAATCACCACTGTCAATTTTTCATCACTTAAAAGCGTGGTATTAATACGGGCGTGTTTTAATTTTAAAAAATCAATTTCTCCCACGAGCAACTCTTCCTTAAAATAAGAGGCTTTCCCAATCCGGTGTCCATAAGGATCAATAAACTCCGAGCCGCCCCAAAAAGTTAAACCGTCTTCTACCCCAATCCGGTTAGCAAACGTCATGTACGAGGTTGTTTGAATAGAAAGCGAACGGTTTAACGCTTCCCAGTCCTGCACATTCTGCGGCCGGGATTCGTTGTCCATTCCACGGGAAATACCGGCTGATGAGACCAGTATTATAGAAGCGCCATCCTGGGCTAAAATCACACCCGAAGTGGGATGCCACATATCTTCACAAATAAGCATCCCCAGGCGTCCCCATTTGGTATCGAAGGCGCGGAAACGGTTACCGGAACTAAAATAGCGCTTTTCTTCGAATAAACCGTAGGTTGGCAGATACACCTTGCGATGTTTGGAAAGCAATGCGCCGTCTTCGAAATAGAACAGCGTATTATAGATTTCGAACCGTTTATTCAATTCCACACCGCCAACCACAATAGAGATGTGCTTACTGAGTTCTTTAAGCCTGTCCCATTTACTATCGGAGTCCATTAAAGCCGTATCAAAAACCGCGTCTTTTAATGAATAGCCGGTAAGAGACAGCTCCGGAAATTGGATTAAATTACACTGCTGGCCGATTGCTTGTTCAATGAGAGCGTAATGGGTCTCCAGATTGGCTTCAATATCAGCCAATTTGCAGTTCATTTGAGCGGCGGCAATCGTTACTTTACGTTTCATAAATTTATCTTTTTAGTATATTTGGTAATGTTAGAGTTTCTGGTAAATACAGCAAATAACTTGTTAATTATCTGTTCGTTATTACTTTTATTGTTTCTCCAACATTAATTATTTATTCCCTTTGTGGGTGGTGGTAAACGACCGCCGCGATCCACAAAGATACTGTTATTCAAATTCGAAATGGGCATTATTGGCGCAGCGCCCAACAGGCCGCCGTAGTCCACCATATCGCCCGCTTCTTTGCCCGGCACCGGAATAATACGCACAGCCGTTGTTTTATTATTGGTCATACCAATGGCGCATTCATCGGCAATCAAACCGGAAATAACCGAAGCGGGTGTACTGCCGGGAATGGCAGCCATATCGATCCCCACACTGCAAACACTGGTCATCGCTTCCAGCTTTTCTAAAGTAATATGTCCTTTTTGCGCAGCATGAATCATTCCTTCATCTTCGGAAACCGGAATAAAAGCGCCGCTCATTCCGCCCACATGCGAAGAGGCCATTAAACCGCCGCGTTTCACCGAATCATTCAGCAGGGCCAGGGCAGCGGTAGTTCCCGTAGCGCCCACATCTTCGAGCCCCATTGCCTTTAAAATATCGGCTACACTATCTCCGGGAAGCGGCGTTGGTGCCAGCGAAATATCCACAATTCCGTAAGGCACGCTCTGCATTGCAGCTACTTTTTTACCGATAAATTCACCGGCACGTGTAATTTTAAAAGCCATATTTTTGATGCGCTCACCGAGTTGTGAGAAGTCTAAATCAGCAGGCGCCTCTTTGACGGCACGCAGAATAACGCCCGGCCCGGAAATGCCCACATTAATCGTCACATCCGGTTCCGAGACACCATGAAATGCGCCGGCAATGAAAGGATTGTCTTCGGGAACATTGGCAAAAACAACCAGCTTCGCACAACCGATAGCGTCTCTGTCCGCCGTTTTTTCCGCCGTAAGTTTCACCGTTTCACCCATCATTTTTACGGCATCCATATTAATGCCGGCTTTTGTAGAAGCCACGTTCACCGACGAGCAGATATGTTTGGTAGAGGCCAGTGTTTCGGGAATTGCTTTAATGAGACTGCGGTCGCCCATGGTAAAACCTTTTTGTACCAGGGCAGAAAAGCCGCCGATATAGTCAACTCCCAGTTCATCTCCGGCCCGGTCAATTGTCTTCGCAAGATCGATAAAATCTTCCGGATAATGACCGTCGGCCACGATGGCCATCGGCGTTATGGAAATACGTTTATTGGCAATGGAAATACCGTATTCCGATTCCACTTTGCGTGCCGTTGCCACATGTTCTGCTGCGGTACGCATAATTTTATCATAGATATTTGTTTTCATTCGTTTCAGGTCATCACTTCTGCAATCCAGCAGGCTGATGCCCATTGTGACAGTGCGGATATCAAAATGCTCCACCTCTGTCATCCGTATGGTTTCGAGAATTTCTTCGAGAGCGATCGGCATTTTATACCCTGTGCATTGCGTTAAAAATAGCTTCGTGCTGGATAATTACTTTGAGATCCAGTGCTTCTCCTTTAGCGGTAACCTTTGTTTTAATTTCCTCAAAAGGCAGGCTGCTTTCACTGATATCCACCAGCAGCATGGTGGTAAAAAATTCCTGTAATAATTTTTGACTGAGGTCCAGTATATCACAACCGGATTCTGCCAATACTCCGGTAAGGCCGGCCAGAATACCGCGGCGGTTTTTCCCGAAGGCCGTTACAATAATCCGGCTTTGCTGAACACCTGGCTGCTGCGGGAGCGGCGCGGATGTATTTGCCGGAGCGTTTATTTTGGCGGCGGCTTCCTGTACTACCTGACTCACCGCATCGCCCGATACATTGGCGCCGAGCTGTTGTACCGCTTCTTCGACTAACCTGCGTATTTCCTGTTCGTTTAAATCTGCCATATTTTATCTCTTATTAAGTTTGTAAGAAAATATGTTTTTTACATTAGTGTCCGCTTAAATCCAAAACTTTTCATAAAGACGTTTATACTGAATCAGGCATAATCAGTAACCCTCCCTATCCGCCGAGCCGGCAGATTTCCCCTCCCTTATCCAGGGGATTCAGGGGTGGGTCAGTTTTTACTCCAAAAGATTCTCATCCACATCCATACGATCGACAATCCCCACCACAGCCGCTTCGATACTCAGTGCGTCCGGATTTTGCGGTAAGATAGCCTGGCGGGCGGCATGCCCGTAGGCGCAAATGACCGTCTCCCCCACCCCGGCTCCTAGAATATCCGCGGCGATAACCACATCGGTTAAGGGTGCTTTTTTCAGATTAATCGGATGAATGATTAAAAAACGAAGATTCTTTAAATTATCCGTTTTTTTTGTTGACCAGACAGAGCCGGCCACTTTTCCCAGGAACAATAGGGACTCCGTGTTTTTCTACACGTTTCAGAAATTACAAAGCGCAATGTACGTTTTTTTATTATTCTTTTCAACCAACTTTAGCGGGCGGAATAGACCTGATTTTTTTCGATAAAATGAAGGACGGCGCGGGGCAGCATATGGTCACAGCTAAGACCGGCAGCAAGCCGTTTTCTGATTTCCGTACTGGAGATGTTGATGTGCGGACTGTCGGTTAGGATTACACGATCGGAGGGAAGCGATGCCGGAACGGACGCTGTTCCCCTGTTATAGACCACAATTTTAGCAAGCGCTAAAATATCCTGCGGATCTTTCCATTTTGGAAATTCGGTCAGATTGTCTGCACCGATTAAAAAGAATAATTCGCTTTTTGGATACAAGTCATGAAAATAGCGTAGTGTGTCTATGGTATACGAGATACCACCGCGTTCAATCTCCACCGGATCATAATCAAAGGAGGGAAAATCTTGCAAAGCCGCTTTGAGCATTTGCAGCCGGAACTCAGAAGAGGTGATATTCCCGCGTTTCCGTAAGGGATGGATATAATTCGGAATAAAAACAATTTTATCTAACTGGAGCAGGTCCCGAACCCAAGCGGCAATTTGCAGGTGTCCCCGATGAACGGGATCGAAGGTACCTCCGAAAAGCGCTGCCTTTTTCGGGGCAGGATTTGGATTCATTTTTCCTGATTCTCGTATTCTGCTAAGCGATTGGCCTTTTTTTGAACTTCCTCTTTTAAATCGCTGTCAGGAAATTGCTGCTTAAATTTTTCGATCTCTTTAGCTGCGGATGCATAATCTTCGCTGTCGAGGTAGCTTTCAATTTTTCCGGCTTCAGCATTATCTGCCCAGGAGGAATCGTAATATTTTTCCAACACCATATTATAGTAAATAATGGCAGCCTTGTATTCACGCATTTTACGGTAAATTTCGGCATTATCATAGGCTTTTTCTGCCAGTTTATCCCGCAGTTCAAAAATCCGTTTCTCGGCTTTTGCTTTTAATTTATGTGTGGGATAATCTTCAATAAAAGTCTGATAGGCGCGAATTGCCTTGAGGGTATATTTCTGTTCCAGTTCCGGCCGTGGTGAAAGCATATAGTAACTTTCGGCCTGTTGGAATTGCGCCCTGGGTACTAACGGGCTGCGGCTCATGCTGGTCATCAGTTTTTCATACTCAACTGCAGCAATCAGGAATTCTTCCATCTTAAAATGGGATTCGGCGAGGTAAAACTGGGCGCTGTCCGCCACAGAGGTTCCGGCATACCGTAAAACGACAACGGTAAATTCATTGGATGCTTCAAAATAGTCTTCATCCTCGAACAATTTATAAGCATAATGATAATACTGGGCTGCGGACCAATTTGCCTGAGGCTTTGTTCCCGCGCAGCTAAAAATTAAAACAACAATACTGATTAAAAGTCCCGCTCTGAGCAACTTCCTTCTCCTTGAATTTATGATGCGGAGTTTAACTATCTCCGGTGTAAAAAGTTCATTTTATGTGCGCACGCTGAAAAACAGGTATATAATCACACTAACCGCAGAAATTACAACGGCCGGTTCAAGATAATGCATCCAGACTGATTTTGTTTTCATCGTTCCTTTTGTAAAACGGAACGGACTTTTCTCGATTGCAGAAAGCCGGTCGGCATCTACTAAATCGTATTCTGTTTTATGTATCGAAAAACTGCGCACTACTTTTCCCGATTTGGCATTTTCCAGCCAGCCCTGCAAAAAAAACGATAGACGTCGTTTTAAGATGGTGTTAAACCCCAGTAACCGCGTGCTGTTTTCAAAATAGGCAATATCCAGGGCAAATCGATCGATCACAAACAACCTTGCCGAACTGTCCATCTCCGTATCTGTTCCGGCAGACGCCCAATACTGAATCCAGCCGGAACGCAGAAAGGTCCTGGAGTCCGAAGCCGAATCGTGTATTTTAAGCGCCGGCTCTGCCTCTCCTGTAAGTAACGAGTCCAGAACCGAGGCATAGACACTATCCGCCAAGCTAAGATTGCTTCCCAAAGCCTGCGCATTTAATGCCATGGAACTTAATAAAAGAGCGAACGCTGTCTGCATACAAATTTTTGCAGTTTTTAACTTAACTGCCTGAAAATATTTTTGCAAATCTTTATCCTGTATCTGCTCAGCGCCTGGGTTTATTCGTTTAAATCCACCTGTTGTTTCAACCGGGCGGATTCGTATAAGGCCTCAATGATGCGCATAATTCGTACCGCGTCGGCAGAGGAAGAACGGTTCTCTTCTTCACCTCTGACGACCCTTATAAAATGCTGGATTTCACTTTCATATGCTTTTTTAAAACGGGCTGCACTGTTTTCGGTGGTATAAGGTGTTACGTTTACCAGGTTCCCATGCAATTCTTTATTAATCCGTAAAGGATTTAAATACGCCGCGCCATTCTTCCCAAAAATGTGGGTATAAATCATATCCTTTTCCAGGTGCATTTTCCAACTCACTTCAATGGTCATCGAAGCGCCTTTTACAGTTTCTATTACCGCAAGGGCTGCATCTTCCACATTTAAATCCGGGTTAAGGCTATAGTCATACAAACGCACTGATTTTATTTTTGGCATACCCAGTAAGAATAAGGCTAAATCAATCAGTTGGCTGCCCAAATCAAGAACAACGCCGCCGCCCGCCTTCTTAGGATTGGTCTTCCATTTGGTAAACGGCTTTCGTTTGTACTGTTTCAACCAGCCGCTTTTAATATAAAATATTTCACCCAGTTCATCCTTTTCAATAAATTCTTTTAAAATCATAACATCATCCCGGAAGCGGTTTTGCATCCCAACCAGGACTTGCAGATTACGTTCTTTAGCCAATATATCCAGTTTTTGGGCGTCGGCTGCATTTAATGCGATGGGTTTTTCCATAAATACATTGACATCATTCATCAGCGCCATATAGGCCATCGGATAATGATAATGATTGGCTGTACAAATATGAACCGCATCTAATTTTTCGGTTTTAAACAAGCGATCGGCCTGGCGGTATCCATTGGGAATACCGTATTTTTCGAGCAGTGGTGTAATTTTTGTATCATCAATATCACAAATTGCGTTTAACGTAACCCCTTCTATATTTTTCAAAACAGGGAGATGCACAATTTGCGCAATACTTCCCGTTCCTATAACTGCAATTTTCAACGGATCCATTTATTATTCCCTCATAAATGCTTTATAGCCGATTTTATTTAATATTTCGATAGACTGAGCCGCCTCCGTTTCATCCGCCAAAGAAAGCCGAAAGACACCGCCTTCTTTTTCACGGATTTTCAGCAATTCAATATCGCGGATATCTATCGCCCTGGCACTAAGAGCATTGGCAATTTTGGCCACAACGCCCATTTCATCATTTACATAAACCAAGATATCGCTTAGGGGCGAAAGGAACCCCTTATTCTGTTTTGGCAGCCTGCTGCGGTAATCATTGGCGCTTTCGAAGGGTTCTTTTAGATTATCCAGGGTATTCAATTCATCCTGCAAAAGCCCGATGAAGCGGCTTAGCGCCTCCCGCACATTTTCTTTATTGGAAGAAATGATATCCTGCCAGATATCAATGGAACTGGAAGCGATGCGTGTTAAATCCCTAAATCCACCGGCAGCCAGTTCCAGGACAGGTAGCTCCGGCTTATTCTGACCACCGGCTAAATTGACGAGGGCGATGGCCGCCAGTTGCGGCAGGTGACTGACGGAGGCCAGAATTTTATCATGAACATTCGCTTCTAAAAATAAAATTCTGGATTTTATTGCTTTTAGCAGTGGGATTAGTTTTTTATTTACTATTTCGCTGTGTTCGTGTTTCCCGGAAGTTAACACATATACCGCATTTTCGTAGAGAAGTGGATTAGCTGCTTTAATACCGCTTTTTTCGGCGCCGGTCATAGGATGACCGCCAATATAAATTCCGTCAAAATCAATCTGCCGTACGAGATCGGATAACTCTTGTTTGGTACTGCCCAAATCGGTAATAATTGTCTGCCCGGACACCGCGCCGTTTAAATCCTGCAGATGCTGTTTTAAAATATGAAGCGGGGTCGCCAGAAAAATAATATCTGCATCTGTACAGTCAAGCGGCCATTCCCGTACGGCTTTATCGATGATGTTCAGGCGGGATGCTTCGGCCAAAACTTCTTTGGTATCGTAACCAAGTATTTGAATATGCGGACAGTTTTGACGAATGGCCATCGCCAGAGAAGCCCCCATCACCCCCAGACCGGAAATAACAATAGTTTTTATATTACTGGTCTCTTCTTTCGGCAATGTTTCTTCCAATCACTTTGGCAATGACACGGATTTGATCCATTAATTCATCAAATTGTTCAGGATACAGAGATTGAGCGCCGTCGGAAAGAGCGTGGTCCGGATCATGATGTACTTCAATCATAATTCCGTCCGCTCCCGCCGCAACCGAGGCCCGGGCCATAGGCAACACTTTACTGCGCAGCCCTGTCCCATGTGAGGGATCGGCCATCACCGGCAGATGGCTTAATTTCTGGACCACCGGAATAGCGCTTAAATCAAGAGTATTACGGGTATAGGTTTCAAAAGTCCGGATACCGCGTTCGCACATAATTACATTGGCATTTCCCCCGGACAGAATATATTCCGCCGACATAAGCCATTCCTGAATGGTGGCAGCAATTCCGCGTTTTAAAAATATCGGTTTTTTGGTTTTTCCAAGCGCTTTCATAAAAGAGAAATTTTGCATATTCCGGGCGCCAATCTGCAAGATGTCACTATATTTACAAACCAATTCAATCTGATCTTTATCCATCACTTCGGTCACAACCAGCATATTAAATTTATCTGCCGCTTCACGCAGAATCTTAAGGCCTTCTTCTCCCATCCCCTGAAACGCATAAGGAGACGTCCGCGGTTTAAACGCGCCTCCACGTAAAATCTTTGCGCCGGCTTTGGATACGCGCTCGGCAATCGTCATCACCTGTTCCCTTGATTCCACCGAACAGGGCCCGGCCATAATAACGATTTCCTCACCGCCGATCACAACATCTTTAATTTTAATAATCGTGTCTTCAGACTTAAATTCCCGGCTGACTAATTTATAGGGAGCAGTAATGCGGTAAGCATCGGCAACACCCGGCATAATTTTTAAATCACGGACATCCAGTTTCGATGTATTGCCGATAACGCCAAGGAGGGTATGTTCCACACCGGTAGAGCGGTGGATAGAGAAACCTTCCTCGTCCAGGCGTTTAATAATATTTTCTATATAGCTTTCCTGAATATCTTTTTCCATTATGATGACCATACGACATGCTCCTTTATTATGTATGTTTGCGGTCTAAGTATGATTGTAAAATATATACCGCCGCTATTTGATCAATCTTGTTGCGTTGTCTGCTGGGTTTTTTCCCCACGGCATGCAGCGCATTCTCCGCCATTTTAGTCGTTAAACGTTCGTCTTCCTCAACGATTTCAATAGATAAAGATTCACGAAGCTGCCCGACCAGTTTTTTCACCTCTTCTGTCTTTTTAGAGGCGGTTCCCTTTAAGGTGTAGGGCATTCCGATTACAAGGGCGGCCGCTTCCTGTTCGGCAATGATTTCTTTTAACTCACCGACAAAGCGGTTGTAACCCTTCCAGGTAATCGTCTGCAACGGATGGGCAAACATACCCAACGTATCACTAACGGCCACACCGATTCGTTTTTCACCAATATCCAATGCGATAATTTTTGCTGTCATCAAGCGCCCATATATTTCCGTCTTTATTGTAACGGCCGTAAATTAACTGAAGAATTAAAGGCAGGCAAATTACATTTTTTTGTTTTCAAAGGCTGAATAAAAAAGCCGCTCTCAAAAATCGAAGAACGGCCTGAACGCAGGTTATTATTCGGAAAGCGGTTCCTTTAAAACATCTTTCAAAATTTTTCCGGCTTTAAAATGGGTTTTTCGGCGGGCAGGCACATAAATAATTTCGCCGGTTCTCGGATTACGGGCCTTCGGTTTCGGTTTGGTTTTTTTAACTTCAAACACACCAAAATCCCTGATTTCAATGCGCACTTCCGGATCTGCTTCACTTAAAATTTCACGCAGAACAATAAAGATACGATCCACAAATTTTTCTGCCGTGTAAATTTTTTCCCCTAGTTCCTGAGCCGTTCTCTTGGCAACATCCTTTTTCGTCACCGTTTTCATTTGCCTTCCTCCTATGGACGACGATATGCCTTAATTTGTTATTATTATTAAAGATAAAACTAAAATACCGCCGAATCAAGATAAAAAATTAATAATCATTCAATTTTATTGAACTTAGCCCTGATAAAACGTGATTTAGGTATTCGGCGAACATTAATTGAACTTTACTATTTTTTACACTTTTGTCATTTACCAGACAGCATCTTTTTTAATTCATCTAATTTTTGCAAGGCCGCCAGTGGTGTAATCGCATTTACATCCACCCGCTCTAACGCGTCCTTTACTTTTTTAGTCTCATCATCAGCGAATAGACTCAACTGGTTTCGATCCACACTGCGGCCGGAGTGGCGTGTGGCAAGCCGCGGTTTATTCGAATGCGGTTTTAATTCATTACTTTCAAGGTTGTTTAATATTTCCCGGGCCCGCTCGATTAGCGGCCGCGGCAGTCCCGCCATTTCCGCCACATAGATGCCATAGGAATTATCGGTGCCGCCGGGCACTATCTTGCGCAGAAAGACAACCTGGTCTTCCCATTCTTCCACGGCTACATTGTAATTTTTGATACGCGGGTAGAGCAGCGCCAGCTCAGTAAGCTCATGATAGTGGGTGGCAAACAGGGTTTTGGAATGCAGTTTTTCTTCATTGTGGATAAACTCCGCCACCGCCCAGGCGATGGATAAGCCATCAAAAGTACTGGTGCCGCGTCCGATTTCATCTAACAGAATTAAACTGCGCGAAGTCGCATTGTTGAGGATATTGGCCGTCTCATTCATTTCCACAAGAAAGGTACTCTCCCCCATTGCCAAATTATCGGAAGCGCCGACACGGGTAAAGATGCGATCAACAATCCCGATTTCCGCTTCTTCCGCAGGTACAAAAGAACCGATTTGCGCCATCAGCACAATCAATCCGGTTTGGCGCAGAAAGGTGGATTTCCCCGACATATTCGGGCCGGTAATAACCCAGATCTGCTCTTTTTTTGTATCCATTTGCGTATCATTGGCAATAAAATCCTGACCGTGCGCCAGATTTTTTTCCACAACGGGATGCCGCCCGCCTTTAATTTTTAACAGTTCGCCGCTGCTTATTTTTGGACAAACATAATGATTGACCAAAGCCGCTTCGGCTAAACTTACATAACAATCCAATTCGGCAATTTTCCGGCTGTTTTCCTGAATGGGCACGATAAAACGGCTAACCTGCTGACGCACTTCCTGAAATATTTTATATTCCAGTTCTTTTATTTTATCTTCGGCCCCTAAAATTTTTTCTTCCCATTCTTTCAAATCGGGAGTGATGTAGCGCTCCGCATTGACCAGGGTCTGCTTTCGGATATAATTCTCGGGAACTTTGTCTTTGTGTACATTGCTTACTTCGAGATAGTAACCAAAAACCCTGTTATAGCTTACTTTTAAAGAAGTGATTCCGGTTCGGCCGCGTTCCTTTTCCTGGTAGCTTAACAGCCAGTCTTTGCCGTGTTCGGATATTTCACGCAGTTCGTCTAATTCCCTGTTGTGACCGGAGCGAATCAATCCGCCTTCCTGAATGGTAAGCGGCGGGTTTTCCACAATTGTTTCCGCAATTAATCCGGTTAAAGAAGTGAGCGGGTCAAATTTTTTAAAACTTTTCTGCAGCGCCCCCAGTCCGCTTTCTTTTATTATTTTCTGCAGCGGCGGTATCACTTCCAGCGATAACCTAAGATTTTGCATGTCCCGGCCGTTTGCCCGCCCGGTGACAATCCGGCCCAACAGGCGTTCCATATCAAAAATGGCGTTCAACTGCCCGGTAAGCGCCTTCTTGATTTCCTTATGATCTACCAGGGCCGCCACAATATCCAGACGCTGCATAATTTCTTTTTTATGGATTAACGGCTGCTGCAGCCACTGTTTAAAGAGTCGGGCGCCCATAGGCGTTTGGGTATAATCCAAAACGGTAAGGAGGGTGTGCCCGCCCTGCACACCGGAAATAGTCTGAGCGATTTCCAGATTGCGTCGTGTACTTTCATCCAGAATCATATAATTGGAAAGATTGATCAACTGAAGCTGAACAAAATGCTCGAGCCTGGTTTTGTAATTTTCCTGCAAATAATGAATCAGAACACCGGCAGCAATAACGCCGGCATCCAGTTCTTCGCAACCAAAACCTTTTAGAGAGCGGGTATTAAAATGAGAGGTGAGGATTTCATACGTGTAATCACGGCTGAATATCCAGTCATCCCGCTTGGTTACCACGGCATTTACCTGCTGCCGGATCAGATTTGAAAGTGTTTCATAATTTTTTTTGGAAATAAGGATTTCTTTAGGCTGGTAGCGCTGTAAATATTCCAGCAGGTTTTGCGGATCAAATTCAGAGGTCTGAAAACTGCCTGTCGAAACGTCAGCGGCGGCCATTCCGCAGATATCATCGCGCAGGTCCAGGGCGATTAAAAAATTATGCGAACGGCTGTCTAAAATTTTTTCGGAAAGGGTTGCCCCGGGCGAAGCGATTTCCACCACTTCCCTTTTAACGATACCTTTAGCCAGCTTGGGATCTTCCACCTGCTCGCAAATGGCAATGCGCAGTCCGGCGTTCAATAATTTCGGCAGGTAGGTATCCAGGGCGTGATGGGGAAATCCCGCAAGCGGAACATCGGCTGATTTTCCATGCGCTCTTTTGGTAAGTGCGATACCGATTGTTTTAGAAAGAAGCTTGGCGTCGTCGTAAAATGTTTCGTAAAAATCACCCATACGGTAGAGGAGCAGAACATCTTTATAGTCCGCTTTGATGCTCAGATACTGCTCCATCAGCGGGGTGCTTTTTGCTTTTGCGGCAGCCATAATTAAATACGGATTTGTGTAATCGGCAGACTGAAATAAAAAGTGCTTCCCTGCCCCGGTTCGCTCTCCACCCAAACTTCACCGTTATGCATGGAAATAATTTCTTTACAAATTGCAAGCCCCAGACCGGTTCCTTTTAATGCAGCGTCTTTTCCGGCTTCGGTCTGCTCGTATTTATTAAAAACCATTTTCTGTTCTTCATAATTGATACCAACACCGCTATCCTGCACGGACACATGTACCGACATGGTGTCTTCGCCGGTAAGTTTGTTCGTTCCTTTTATCAGTTTGCTGGAAATCGATATTTTCCCGCCTTTATC
>JANTFQ010000023.1 GCA_024763405.1 Calditrichaceae bacterium | reverse complement strand
GATTGCTGCGGTTAAGGTTGTTTTACCATGATCCACGTGACCGATGGTACCCACATTTACATGCGGTTTGCTTCTATCAAATTTTTGTTTTGCCATCATTCCTCCAGGAATTACAAATTATCAGACGACGAACCGCCTTTTATACTTGCGATCACTTCCTCAGAAATAGACTGAGGTGCTTTTCCATAATGAGAGAACTGCATTGTATAAATTGCGCGCCCCTGTGTTAAAGAACGCAGAGAGGTAGCATATCCGAACATTTCACCGAGAGGAACAGTACCACTGACAACCTGTGCATCTTTTCTCGGCAAAATTCCCGATATTTTACCACGCTTGGAATTCAAATCCCCAATTACTTCCCCGAGATACTCCTCCGGGACAACAACTTCTATACTAAATATCGGCTCCATTAAAACCGGGCTGGCTTTTTTAGCACCATCCCTAAAAGCCATCGAGCCGGCAACTTTAAACGCCATTTCATTGGAATCTACATCATGATATGAACCGTCAATAAGGCGGACTTTTATATCTTCCATCGGATAACCTGCAAGAACACCATTCTTCATCGCACCTTCGATACCCTGCTTCACCGGATTTATATATTCCCTTGGAATCACACCACCAACAATCGCGTCTTCAAACTCAAATCCTTTTCCGGTCTCATTCGGCTCCATCTGGATTTTAACATGACCATACTGACCACGCCCGCCGGACTGGCGAATAAATTTACCTTCGACTTCAACAAACTTTGTAATGCTTTCTTTATACGCGACCTGAGGTTTACCGACATTTGCGCCAACTTTGAATTCACGCAACAGACGGTCAACAATAATTTCCAGATGAAGCTCACCCATACCACTAATAATTGTCTGACCGGTTTCTTCACTGGTTCGGACATGAAAGGTTGGATCTTCATCACTAAGTTTTACAAGCGACTGGCTCAGTTTTTCCTGATCTGCTTTTGTCTTTGGCTCTACCGCGACCGAAATAACCGGTTCCGGAAAATTCATTGATTCTAAAACAATTCGTTTTTTAAAATCACACAACGTATCGCCGGTGCGTGTATTTTTCAAACCAACCATCGCCGCAATATCGCCAGCGGAAACAGATTGAATATCTTCACGATGATTGGCGTGCATCTGAAGCAGGCGACCAACGCGTTCTTTTTTACCACTTACAGCGTTATAAATATAAGATCCGGCATCTGCCGTCCCTGAATAGACTCTAAAAAAAGTAAGACGACCAACAAACGGATCCACCATAACTTTAAAGGCCAACGCGGAAAAAGGCTCGTCGTCACTGGCTACACGTGTAATTTCCACATCTTTATCAGGATCGATACCCGTAACATCGCCATTATCCAACGGCGAAGGAAGATAATCCACAACCGCGTCAACCAAACGCTGAACGCCTTTATTTTTAAAAGCAGAACCGCACAGCACCGGGATAATTTTCCCGTCAATCGTTGCTTTGCGGATAGCTTCTTTTAATTCATTGACGGTAATTTCTTCACCATCAAGATATTTTATCATTAATTCTTCGTCGTAATCGGCAACAGATTCCAGAATCATCGTTCTGTATTCCGCAGCTTTATCAACGAGGTCTTTCGGGATTTCAGCCTCTTCAAATAAAGCGCCGAGAGAACTTTCGTTATACAGAATTGCGGTCATTTCTACCAAATCAACCAACCCTGTAAACATATCACCCGCGCCGATAGGAATTTGCAACGGTACCGGATTTGCGCCGAGACGCTGACGCATCATATCCAACACATTATAGAAATCCGCACCGATACGGTCCATCTTATTTACGAAAGCCAAACGAGGAACACCATACTTATCCGCCTGGCGCCATACCGTTTCGGATTGCGGCTCAACTCCGCCAACCGCGCAAAACAGAGCCAATGCACCATCTAAAACACGGAGTGAGCGTTCCACTTCTACAGTAAAATCAACATGACCGGGAGTATCTATAATATTGATAACGGAGTTTTTCCACTTAACCGTGGTAGCAGCAGAGGTAATGGTAATCCCCCGTTCCTTCTCCTGCTCCATCCAGTCCATCGTCGCAGCACCGTCATGCACTTCACCCATCCGATGCAGACGCCCCGAATAATAGAGAATTCTCTCTGTCGTAGTCGTCTTTCCGGCATCAATATGGGCCATAATGCCAATATTGCGGATATTCTTTTTTTCTATCTTCTTAGCCATTTCTCTATCTTACCACCTGAAGTGAGCGAATGCTTTATTCGCGTCAGCCATCTTATGCGTATCTTCGCGTTTTTTAACCGAACTGCCTTCATTTTTATAAGCAGCCATAAATTCATTTGCAAGCCGTTCGGCCATTGTCTTTTCACTACGTGATCTGGAATAGCGAATCAGCCAGCGAATCGCCAATGCCTGACGTCGACCGGAGCGAACCTCAACCGGAACCTGGTATGTAGCTCCACCAACCCGCCGTGATTTCACTTCGAGAACAGGTGCTACATTTTCCATTGCTTTTTTAAAAACATCCAATGGCGCTTTTTTCATTTTAGCTTCAATCAGATCCAGCGCATCGTAGAATATTTTTTCGGAGGTACTTTTTTTACCACCATACATTAAATTGTTTATAAATTTTGCCGCCACCAAATCTTTGTATTTCGGATCTGGAAGGATTACTCTTTTTTGCGGCCTTCTTCTTCTTGGCATCTCAACTCCAACTCAAGCTTGAATTATGCTTTCGGTTTTTTGGTTCCATATTTGGAACGTGACTGCCGGCGGTCATCTACACCGCTGGTATCGAGCGTTCCACGAACAATGTGATAGCGCACACCCGGTAAATCTTTAATACGGCCGCCACGGATAAGCACGATAGAGTGCTCCTGCAAGTTATGGCCTTCGCCGGGAATATATGCCGTTACCTCTAATCCATTTGTCAAACGAACCCTGGCTACTTTACGAAGCGCGGAATTCGGCTTTTTAGGGGTTGTGGTGTACACTCGAGTACACACCCCTCTTTTTTGCGGACTCCCCTTCAAAGCGGGAGCTTTATTCTTTTTTACTACTACTTTTCGACCCTTGCGGATCAACTGATTTATTGTAGGCAAATCAACCTCCAAAAAAGTTGCAGAAAGGTAATTTAAATTATTTTATTAGTTATTTCAAGTTTTATTTGGTTTTAATTTTCAGTTTTCTCTTCCACTTCATCTGTTTCCATGTCATCCACCAATGTATCTAAAGACAAGTCGTTATAATCTTTCATACCGGTTCCGGCAGGAATCAGATGTCCCATAATCACATTCTCTTTTAATCCTATCAAATCATCTTCTTTCCCGGCGATAGCCGCATCTGTTAGGACTGCGGTTGTCTCCTGGAACGACGCAGCAGAAATAAAACTTTTCGTCGTCAAGGCGGCCTGAGTGATTCCCAATAACAGCGGACTAAATATTGCCGGCTGCGCTTTACGGAATTTAACCAGTTTCTGTTTTTCTTTACGCAGGTCCCGATTGATAACATCAACGCTCTTTTTATCCGTAATAGACCCTTCACGGAAGAGCGAATCACCCGGATCGATTACCACAATTTTATTGAGAATCTTTCTATTTTCCTCAAGAAAATCTATTTTATGGATTTTATCGCCAGGCAGGAAACGGGTATCGCCAGCATCTTCAATTAATACTTTCTGAAGCATTTGACGCACAATCACACCGATATGTTTATCGTTTATTTTTACACCCTGCAGGCGGTAGACTTCCTGTATTTCATTTACAAGATATTCCTGTACTTCGGCCGGGCCTTTGATTTTCAGGATATCATCCGGAGCAATCGTTCCATCCGAAAGCCGCTCTCCTGCTTCTACGAAATCATTTTCATGAACCAGAATATGCATTCCGTGCGGGATGGAGTATTTTTTGGTTTCCAACTCAGATTCCACAATCAGTTCACGAACACCGCGCTTAATGCCACCAAATTTAATGTAGCCGTCAATTTCGGTAACAACGGCACGCACCTTCGGCTGACGGGCTTCAAACAACTCGGCAACACGAGGCAGACCACCTGTAATATCCCTCGACTTCCCTACTTCCCTGGGAATTTTTACAATAATATCACCAGCGCTAACCTTTTCACCATCTGCAACATTAAGCAGCGATTTAACCGGGATAATGTACTGACCCAGACGTTCGCCATTTTCATCATTAATAAAGATATGCGGATTCAGATTTTTATTTTTAGATTCAACAACCACCCGCTGTTTACGGCCGGTCTGTTCATCTAATTCCTCACGGTAGGTCTGGTTTTCAATAATATCTTTAAATTCCAGCACACCGCTTTTATCCGAGACAATAACCGATGAATATGGATCCCATTCAAACAGTCCACTACCAAGCTTAACCTCATCACCTTCGGCCACAAGAAGAATAGAACCATAGGGGACATTATAAGTCGCCTGCTGGATTTGCTTTTTATCAAGAATTTCAATTTTACCATTACGTCCGGTTACAATTTGTTTTTTCTGTTTATCCTCAACAGTCCGGATATTAATAAATTTAATTTTTCCAGCAGCCTTTGATTCCACACTGGATTCGGTTGCAATATGTGCCGCCGTACCACCAATATGGAATGTACGCAAAGTTAACTGCGTTCCCGGCTCGCCAATACTCTGAGCAGCCATTACACCAACAGCTTCTCCGATATCGACCAGTTCACCGGTGGCCAGATTACGACCATAGCACTTAGCACAAATACCCTGCTTAGCTTCACAGGTTAATTCTGTACGTACTTTAGCACTTGAAATCGAAGAGTTATTAATCAAATCGGCGATACGCTCGTCAATCATTTCCCCACGTTTAGCGATTACTTCACTGGTGGAGGGGTCAACCAAATCGTCCGCGAGAATACGCCCGATTACGCGGTCGGCAAGCGGTTCAATAACCTCATCGCCTTCTTTTAGAGCAGCTACTTCTATACCAAGGATAGTTCCGCAGTCAGCCTCTCTCACGATGACATCCTGCGCCACATCCACAAGACGGCGGGTTAAATAACCGGCATCCGCTGTTTTTAGAGCTGTATCAGCCAAACCCTTTCGGGCGCCATGTGTCGAAATAAAATATTCGTTCACCGACAGACCTTCGAGGAAGTTTGCCGTAATTGGGTTTTCAATAATTTCACCGGTTGAACCCGTCAGAGATTTTTGAGGTTTCGCCATCAGACCACGCATACCAGCCAACTGGCGAATCTGCTCTTTACTACCACGAGCACCCGAATCTGACATCATATATAGCGGATTAAATCCACTACGCGAATGTTTCAGTTTCTCAAACATGGTTTCGGCAACGTCGGCAGTGGCACGGGTCCAGATATCGATAATTTTATTATAGCGCTCACCGTCTGTAATGATACCACGCTCATACTGATCCTGAATCTCGTCAACTTCTTCCTGAGCAGAATTAACCAATATGTTTTTTGCTTCCGGGATGACGATATCCGACAGTCCAACCGAAGCGCCGGAGCGCATTGCCGCTTCAAACCCTAAAGTTTTTAGCTGGTCTAAAAACAACGCCGTTGTTTTGTTTCCGGCCAGACGGAAACATTCCGAGATAATATGAGTAATTGTCTTTTTAGTTAACAGTACGTTTACATATCCGAGTTCTTTTGGAATAATCTGATTAAAAAGCACACGGCCTGTTGTTGTTTCGATGCTTTTACCGTCAATCCGCAGTTTGATTTTTGCGTGAAGCGATACCTTTTCGCTATTATAGGCAGCGATGACTTCTTCCGAAGAATAGAACGATAAACCTTCCCCTTTTGCGCCATCGAGTTGCTTCGTCATATAATAGCTACCCAGTACGATATCCTGACTGGGAACCGTAATTGGATTACCGCTGGAAGGCGATAAAATATTATGGCTGGAAAGCATCAGCATCTTGGTTTCGATCTGTGCTTCATAAGAAAGAGGCACATGAACCGCCATCTGGTCACCGTCAAAGTCGGCATTAAACGCTGCGCAGACCAGGGGATGAATACGGATTGCTTTTCCTTCGATGAGTACCGGCTGAAAGGCCTGAATACCTAAACGGTGCAGGGTTGGCGCCCGGTTTAACAACACCGGATGATCTTCAATAATCTCTTCCAGAATATCCCAGACTTCCGGGCCTTTGCGTTCCACCAGCTTTTTAGCACTTTTCACCGTTTTAACAAAACGGCGCTCTACCAGTTTACGAATAATGAATGGTTTAAATAATTCAACCGCCATATCTTTGGGGAGACCACATTCACTCAATTTGAGTGTAGGCCCAACCACAATCACCGAACGGCCAGAATAGTCGACACGCTTTCCAAGCAGGTTCTGGCGAAACCGGCCCTGCTTTCCCTTTAACATATCCGAAAGAGATTTGAGGGGACGGTCACCGTCGGAACGCATCGCAGCGCTTCTCTTGGAATTATCCAGCAATGAATCGACCGATTCCTGAAGCATGCGTTTTTCGTTACGTAAAATAACTTCCGGCGCTTTGATTTCCAGTAGTTTTTTTAGACGGTTGTTGCGGATAATAACACGACGATATAAATCATTCAGATCGCTGGTAGCAAACCGGCCACCTTCGAGAGGTACGAGCGGACGAAGTTCCGGTGGTATTACCGGTATCACATCCATTACCATCCATTCCGGTTTGTTACGATATTCCGTGTTTTCATTACGGGTACGGAATGCTTCAACCACTTTTAGGCGCTTTAATGCATCCAGTTTCTTCTGTGCAGAAGTTACCGTTTTAATGGTATTTTTGAGTTCAATCGCAGTCTCTTCCACATCGGTAATGCGTAATAAATGATGAATCGCTTCACCGCCTATTTTAGCGATGAATTTTTCCGGATCCTCATCCTTTAGTTCATCATTCAAATCACCGTGTGCATCGAGCTGGTTAAAATACTCTTCTTCGTCTATCAATTCTTTAAATTTTAAACTGCTTTTGCCGGGATTTACAACCACATATTTTTCATAGTAAATCACCTTTTCGAGATCTTTTGGCGACATGGCCAGCAAATATCCCACTTTGGACGGCAGCGATCTGAAAAACCAGATATGAACAACCGGGACGGCAAGGCTGATATGCCCCATCCTTTCACGGCGTACTTTTTTCTGCGTTACTTCAACACCGCAACGATCACAGATAATACCCTTATAACGGATACGTTTGTATTTTCCGCAATGGCATTCCCAGTCTTTTACCGGTCCAAATATTTTTTCACAGAACAAACCGTCTTTTTCCGGCTTGAATGAGCGGTAATTGATGGTTTCCGGCTTTGTTACTTCCCCGTGAGACTGCTCCAGTATATCATTGGGAGAAGCCAGACTTATGATAATTTTATTGAATTTATTAGGTCCACGCCTGATATTCAAATCAGTACTCCTATCTAGGGTTCAACCTTATTCAGCGTTAAAATAACAGTCTTCTGACAAGAGCAGAAGACTGTTTTATTTGACTACTCGAGGCGGATTTTGATACCCAGCCCTTCCAGCTCACGCACCAATACATTGAATGATTCGGGTGTGCTGGCATTCGGCAGGTTTTCACCTTTTACAATTGCCTCGTATGTTTTAGACCGTCCGGTTACATCATCACTTTTAACGGTGAGGATTTCCTGTAGCGTGTAAGCCGCGCCATACGCTTCCAGGGCCCATACTTCCATTTCACCAAATCGCTGTCCGCCAAACTGGGCCTTACCACCCAGAGGCTGCTGCGTAATTAAGGAATATGGTCCAATTGAACGGGCATGTATTTTATCATCCACAAGATGCGACAGTTTGAGCATATAGATATAACCAACGGTAACATCCTGATCAAACGGTTCACCCGTGCGACCGTCATACAGACGAATTTTTCCGGACTCCGGAAGGCCTGCTTTTTTCAGCTCTTCGACGATATCTTCATAGGATGCGCCGTCAAATACCGGTGTCGAGTATTTCTTTCCTAATTTTTTACCGGCCCAGCCGAGGGTCGTTTCGAAAATCTGACCCAGGTTCATACGAGATGGAACGCCAAGCGGATTTAATACAATATCCACCGGGGTACCGTCGGCAAGGAAAGGCATATCGGCCTGGGATACAATCCGCGAAACCACACCTTTATTTCCATGACGTCCGGCCATTTTATCACCCACCGAAAGTTTCCGTTTTTTAGCAACATAAACCTTCGCCAACTGCACAATTCCCGGAGGCAGTTCGTCACCCACCAGAATTTTATGTTTTTCTCGCTTCAGGTCGTTTTCGATATCCACTAACACTTTACGATAGTCAGCATAAAGCTGGCGCACAAATGCGTTTTTCGGATCGTCTTCGAACCAGGTAGAATTAATATCCAGACTCTTAACGTCGATTTTCGAAAAAGTGTCTTTGGAAATTACCGTATTCGCCTTAACGGCAACCTTGCCGTCCACATAACGAATACCGATGGTTTTCATTTTCTTAAAACGTTCCGCAAGATTTTCGGCCAGCTTTATATCAACCGTTTTTCGGTCGCGCTCTGCCTTTAATTCCAGCTCTTCAACGATTTTCTTTTCATCCGTCTTAGTCTGAGAATCTTTTTTCTTACGGGAGAAAAGACGTGTATTTACCACAACACCCTTCATTCCCGGAGGCGCTTTTAAAGAAGCGTCTTTCACGTCGCCGGCTTTGGTTCCGAAAATTGCCTTTAACAGCTTCTCTTCGGGCGTCGGATCGGTTTCGCCTTTTGGCGTAACCTTCCCGATAATAATATCACCGGGTCCTACTTCCGCACCGACACGGATCAGGCCATTTTCATCCAGATCTTTTGTCGCTTCTTCACTGACATTGGGAATTTCACGGGTCAGCTCTTCTTCACCACGTTTTGTATCGCGAACCTGCAGCTCAAACTCCGAGATATGCACCGATGTGTAAACATCATCACGCACGATGCGTTCACTCATAATAATAGCATCTTCAAAGTTATATCCCTGCCAGGGCATAAAAGCAACGAGAATGTTTTTCCCGAGCGCCAGCTCGCCATTTTCGGTTGCACAGCCATCTGCCAGCGGTTCGCCTTTTTTAACTTTTTGACCTTTTTTAACCAAAGGACGCTGATTAATACTGGTATCCTGATTTGTTCTTCTGAACTTTATCAGATCATACTCAACCAGATTGTCCAGCTCTAATAAACGTTCTTTCCCACCCCTTGGCTTTTTAACCTTATTTAAACGCAACACAATTTTGGAAGCGTCTACGTATTCAATAACACCATCGTCTTTCGCCAAAACCAGTGTTCCGGAATCCCGGGCAATCCGGCCTTCCATACCAGTCCCAACAATAGGCGCGTCCGGCGTGAGAAGCGGCACTCCCTGACGCTGCATATTAGACCCCATCAGGGCACGGTTCGCATCATCATGTTCCAGAAACGGAATCAGAGTGGCAGCGGGAGACACCATTTGGTTGGTGGCCACATCCATATAATCCAGATCTTCCGGCGCAACAACAGGGAAATCGCCTTTTATACGCGCTTTCACACGGTCGCGCTCAAAACTTCCGTCTTTTTTCAGCGGCGCATTCACCTGACCAATGGTAAAATTATCTTCTTCTGTCGCCGACAAATGTTCAATTGTTTTCGTTACAACACCATTTTTAACCTTACGGTAGGGTGTTTCCAAAAAGCCGAAATCATTTATCTGGGCATGCACACAGAGAGAAGAAATCAAACCAATATTCGGGCCTTCCGGTGTTTCAATGGGACACAACCGTCCATAATGCGTATAATGCACATCGCGCACCTCAAAACCGGCACGCTCACGGGTTAACCCACCGGGTCCAAGCGCGGATAAACGTCGTTTATGCGTCAGCTCGGAAAGCGGATTTGTCTGGTCCATAAACTGGGAAAGCTGCGACGTACCAAAGAAGGTATTGATGACCGATGAAATCGTACGCGCATTCACCAAATCCTGAGGCGTCAGCTTTTCGGAATCACCGATATTCATCCGTTCTTTAATTGTACGCGCCATGCGAGACAAACCGACACTGAACTGAGCGGCCAGTTGCTCACCAACCGTACGTACACGGCGGTTCCCCAAATGGTCAATATCGTCTGTCGGTTTTGTACCTTCACGAAGTTCTAACAAATATTTAATAATTGCCAGAATATCTTCGCGGGTGAGTACCGTTGTTTCATACGGGATATCAAGATCTAATTTTTTATTGATTCTGTAACGGCCAACAGCACCCATATCGTAACGCTTTTCATTAAAGAACATGCGTTCGATAAGATTGCGGGCGGTTTCAATATCGGGTGGTTCACCGGAACGAAGCTGCCGGTAAATCGCTTCAATTGATTCCACGTCTGTCCGCGCGGTATCTTTGCGCAGCGTGTTGGCAATTACGCTCGGGGCATTAGGCTCCGACCGCTTAACAACCTTCAGCTCTTTAACGCCGAGTTCAAGGCAACTGTCTAACAATTCTTCTGTCAGCTCTTTACCAATCTCTGCAATTACTTCACCGGTGGCGGTATCCACCACATCGGCGGCTAAAGGCCTTCCCTCCAACTGGGGGAAATCTTTAATATTTAACTTAACGGATTCTGACAACCCGAAAAGCTCAATAATTTCTTCATTTGTAGAAAACCCGATAGCACGCAACAGCATGGTTACCGGAAATTTCTTTTTACGATCGATATAGACGTACATCACGTCGTTTACATCGGTCGTAAATTCAACCCACGATCCACGAAACGGAATAATCCGCGCCGAATAGAGCGGTGTTCCGTTGGGATGCAATGAATCGGAAAAGAAAACACCTGGTGAGCGGTGCAGCTGACTTACCACTACCCGCTCGGCACCATTGATAATAAAGGTACCGCGTTCCGTCATATAGGGCATATTGCCGAGATAGACATCCTGCTCGATGAATTCTGTAAAATTATCTGTTTCACCCGTTACGTCTTTAATAGCCAGCCGCATCTTTGCCTTTATGGGCAAAGCATAACTTACGCCGCGCTCCTGACATTCCCGGACATTATATTTTGGCTTGTCAATATAAAACTCGACAAATTGCAGCTCAAAATTTCCCGCACTATCAGAAATGGGAAACAGGTTGTTAAAAACAGCCTGTAACCCAAAATCTTCTCTCTCCTCGGGCAATACTTTTGCCTGAAGAAAACTTTCGTACGATTTTGTCTGGATCTCAAGAAGGTTTGGGTAATCGGCAATAGTCGCAATACTCTCAAAGGAGTGACGGTCTATCGATTTTTTACCTTTCAAAGGTATTACCTCTTGTTTATAAAATCGCTCGCTTGACACTAATTATTTAACGTCTACAATTCCGCCGACTTCTTCGATTTGTTTCTTAACATCTTCGGCTTCCGCCTTAGAAACGCCTTCTTTAACTGCCTTAGGGGCGCCGTCGACTAAATCCTTAGCTTCTTTTAAGCCAAGTCCGGTAAGAGCGCGAACAACTTTAATAACCTGGATTTTCTTGTCGCCAGCACCTGTTAAAATTACATCAAACTCGGTCTGTTCTTCAACCGCTTCAGCGGCAGCAGCAGGGCCAGCAGCAACAGCAACAGGGGCTGCAGCGGTAACGCCAAACTTTTCTTCAATATCTTTAATCAGTTCAGAAATTTCCAGCATAGTCGCGGTTTCGAGATATGCCAAAACATCGTTTTTTGTTAAATCAGCCATTATATCCTCCAAATATTCAAATAAATTTTATTTACTTTCTTTTACAGCATCTAATGTGCGTGCCAATTTCTGCATAGAAGCCTGCAGAGTAGCAGCAAACTTGGTCATCGGGGCCTGCAACACTCCAACGAATTGAGACAATAACGCGTCGCGGCTGGGCAGGTCGGCCAACTTCTTAGCATCTTCAACCGATAAAACCTTACCCTCAACGAAAACCGCCTTAACACGCAGTATCTCATCTTTCTTATTAAATTCCTTAATGATCTTTGCGGGAGAAACCGGATCGTCATCCGTAATAATGAAGGCGGTTACTCCGTTTAAAAAATCATCCAATTCCGAAATACCGGCATTATTCAGGGCGCGTTTCGCCAACCGGTTTTTCAGCACTTTGTACTCGACTCCGGACTCGCGAAACTGCTTGCGCATTTCCGTAACAGTCAGAACATCGATTCCTTTGTAATCCGCAAGATATACGCCTTTGGCTTCTTTAAATCTTTCGGAGTACGCTTCAACAATTTCTATTTTTTGTTGTGTTGCCATCTTCGAATCCTTTAACTACTTATGGAATACATGGAACTACTTTTATCCAAAAAGATACCGGGTCCCATTGTACTCGAGATGGAAATTGAGCGCAAATAAGTCCCCTTTGCAGCTGCCGGCTTTAATTTAATTACGGTATTTACAAACGTCTTGATATTTTCCACTATCTCGTTTTCACCAAAGGATGTTTTTCCGATTCCGGTATGAATAATTCCTGTTTTATCAACCCTAAAGTCTATTTTACCGGCTTTAATCTCTTTAACAGCCTTGGCCACATCCGGGGTAACCGTTCCGCTTTTTGGATTTGGCATTAGGCCACGAGTACCCAGTATTTTACCGAGACGACCAATTTTGCTCATGACATCCGGCGACGCGACAACGACATCAAAATCCAGCCAACCGCCGTTAATTTTTTCAACATACTCATCAAGGCCCGCAAAATCGGCACCTGCATCGAGCGCATCTTGTATTTTATCGTCCTTAGCAAACACAAGAACCCGTACGGTTTTACCGGTGCCAAATGGCAGCGCAACTGTACCCCGCACCATTTGATCTGCATGCCGCGGGTCAACGCCGAGCCGTAAAGCAATTTCAACCGTTTCATCAAACTTCGCAGTGGAACCGGACTTTAAAAGCTTAACGCCTTCTTCCAATCCGTATTCGACATCACGATCTACCTTACTCATGCTCGCGCGATAACGTTTACTTCGCTTCATTCCAACCTCATTACTATATTATAAACTTACTCTACAATAATTCCCATGCTGCGTGCAGTGCCTTCGATGATGCGCATTGCAGAATCAATATTTGCAGCATTCAAATCTTCCATTTTCATTTCAGCGATCTTTTTTACCTGCTCTTTATTCACTTTACCAACCTTTGTTACATTAGGCTCGCCGGAACCTTTTTCTAATTTTGCTTCTTTAAGAAGTAAATCAGACGCAGGCGGTGTTTTGGTGATAAAACTAAAAGAATGATCTGCAAAAACAGAAATTTCCACCGGAATAATATAACCGGCCTTTTCCTGTGTTCTGGAATTAAACGCCTTACAAAACTCCATAATATTCACACCATGCTGACCCAAAGCCGGACCAACGGGAGGAGAAGGTTTGGCCTGACCGGCAGGAATTTGCAGCTTAATTTTACCAATTTGCTTTTTTGCCATTAGAATAGACCTCTTTACTATTTTTCGAGCTCGACCTGCAGAAAATCCAGTTCAACCGGAGTCGGCCTGCCGAAGATGCTTATATTTACTTTAACTTTGTTCTTTTCTTCATTAATCTCTTCAACAAAACCCGTGAAATCATTAAATGGACCGTCAATCACACGGATGGGATCGCCGACCTTATACGGAACGGTTATCTTGCCCTTAACTTCGGTTTCGCGGCTTTGTTCAATTTTTCCGAGAATGGAACGTACTTCAGAATCCCGCAGCGGTACCGGCTCGTTTTTAGGACCGACAAAATTAACAACACCGGGCGTATTCACGATAACATGTTTTGTCTGATTATCTAATAAAAGTTCGATAATCATATACCCCGGGAAAAAGGTTTTGTTCTTAACCCGTTTTTTCCCGTTCTTCATTTCAATAATATTTTCGGAAGGTATCACGATATGACCGACCTTGGACTCGATATCCTGCATCTTTATTTCATTTTCTATATGCGCCTTTACACGGGCTTCTTTACCCGAATAGACACGCAATGCATACCATTTCTTATCACTCACGTGAATAACCTCGAAAAAAAACGATTCTGTTTAATAAAACAACTGAACTACTTTGGAAATAATTACATCCGATGTAAAAATGAATATCGTAAATAAAATACTGACGACAACCACGATCATCGTCGAGTTCATCAGCTCCGGCCGAGTGGGCCAGGCAACTTTTGCCATTTCAATCTTTACATCTTCTACAAATTGCTGAATTTTTTTAATCATCTCTGATTGAACTCCAAGTTCGATAAAAATCAGCAGGCGTGGAGGGACTCGAACCCCCAACCCCTGGTTTTGGAGACCAGTGCTCTAGCCAATTGAGCTACACGCCTAACTGTTTTTATTATTTCGTTTCCTTATGGACAGTCCGGGTTCTGCAGCGCTGGCAGTATTTTTTATATTCAACACGCCCGCTATGCAGTCTTTTATTCTTTGTAGTAGTGTAATTACGTGATTTACATTCAGTACACTCTAATACAATAATATCTCTCACTTACAACCACCTTCAATTATTCAATAATCTCGGCTACAACGCCGGCGCCAACCGTACGACCGCCTTCACGAATCGCAAAACGCAGCTCTTTTTCCATGGCGATTTCTTTCAG
>JANTFQ010000022.1 GCA_024763405.1 Calditrichaceae bacterium | reverse complement strand
TGCGTAATATCGAGCTGTAATAAATATTCGCCCCCCGGTTGCGCTTGAGTACTCCAGGAATATTCATATTCAGGGAAATAAGGAAACCGCAGCCATTGTGTAAAAAAGGCCCCCAAATCCAGTCCGGATTTTTCTTCACAAATAGTTTTAAAATCTTCGGTACGGACAGAACCGTAACGCCAGCGTAAATCCGTTACATAACTTTTCAGCACATCAAAAAATACGGCATCCCCCAGAATGTGCCGCAGCATATGCAGAATCCATGATCCTTTATAATAAACGATTCGGTTAAAAATATTGGAGACCTCGCTGGTATCCGAAATAAACACCGTTCCGCCTTCCGTCCAGCGTTGTTTTAAAATATAAGCCTGATAAGAATCAAACCCCGGTGCATTGTCTTTGTATCCCGTACTTTCCGCATACAGCGCTTCCGCATAAGAGGCAAATCCTTCATTCAGCCAGATATCGCTCCAACTGGCGCAGGTAACGGCGTCCCCAAACCACTGGTGTCCCAGCTCGTGCACATAAACATAGCGCCAGTTTTCCCCAACGCCACCGATGCTGGTCAGGGTCTGATGCTCCATACCGCCGCCCCAGCCAAACTGGGCCATGCCGTATTTTTCCTGGAAAAAAGGATAAGGCCCAAAACGTGAACTCAGCACCTTTAGATAATCATGCATTTCACTAAAGATACTCTGTGCTTCCGTCAGTTGATCCGGATAGACGTAGTAATCCAGCAGCATGGAATCATTTTCACTAAAATGGTAAAAGTCCTGGAAATGCGCATAACGTCCTGCAACAATGGAAATCAGATATGTCGCAATAGGATACTGCTCATGCCAGTGAAAGGTTTTAGTACTGTCTCCATTTTCCTGAACCGAACGTAAGGTGCCGTTGGAACCGGCAAGCTGGTCCTCGGGAACGGTGATATAAATATCGGCGGAATCAATTTTATCGGCTGGTGAATCTTTACAGGGCCACCAGTATTTTGCTCCATATGGCTCACTTAGCGTCCAGACATGCGGTGAATTATCCGGCGGCATTTGATCAAACTTAAAATAAACGAACCCTTCCGGCTGCGGCCTTCCCGAATAGCGTACCGTAACTGTCACTTCTTCATCCTGCTGGTAGGGTCGATCTAAATCAATTAGCAGGTAATCCGCATCATGCAAAAAAATATGGCCGGCGCCGCTGACATCCAGGACCTCCATCGTTCGTTTAAAATCAAGGACAACTTGTACCAGACTGTCGCTTAGTGAACGGAAACGGCCGCTAACCAGCCCGTCAATTTTTTGATTTTCGTAGTCAATGGAAATATGGATTTCGCTGTAAAGGGCGTCTATTTGGCTTTGGCCGGGATGTGCGATGGCGGATTGGCGTGCATAAAGACCATGGTCTATCAAACGTTGTTTGTGAACAGAAAGGGCAATTTCAGGAGCATTTTGTGCGGAGAGCAGCGTGGATAAAAGGAATAGAAAAAAAATGAAGGTGCCGTGTCTTTTCATTTTTATTTCCCCCGATCCTATTGATAGCACCCTATGATTTTTATCTGGTTTTATTGTAACTCTACTTCTCAAAGTTCTGCATGAATTTCAGTAAAATCTATATTTTTACTCTGTGATCTTTCCGGTTAAAACAGGATATCAAAATCAATTATGCCGACACGCTGTAAGATTACGGCAATCACGGCCAGCGGAGCAATAAATTTTAAAAAGAACAGCCAGGTTTTATAGTACCAGCTTTTGGAAAAATTACCGCCTGTTTCAAATTCGGCCTTACGCAAAGCCGGATCCATGGCCCAGCCCACATAAATCGAAATGAATAGACCGCCCAAAGGCAGCATCCAGTTACTGGCCAGATAATCGAAGGTGTCAAAAAAGTTTTTTCCGTACATGGTCTGCCACTCAGGAAATAGTAGTCCTGTGCCTGAAAGAGCGCTGGGGATTCCAAACAGGAAAACCGCACCGGCCGTAATTAGAGTGGCCTTTTTCCGATCCCAGCCTTTTTCATCGATAAAATAAGAGGTCACTACTTCCAGCAGTGAAACCGCAGAAGAAAGAGCTGCAAAGACGAGTAGCGTAAACAGGATAAAAGATAAGAGCATTCCCGCTCGACCGATTTCACCAAAAATAACCGGAAAGGTTTGAAACACTAAACCCGGACCGGCCTGGGGATTAAAACCGTAGGTAAAAATGACGGGAAACATCACCATGCAGGCCAACAGGGCAACAGCGGTATCCAGCAGACTCACATAAATGGCCGCCTGAGGAATATTGGTTTTTTTATCTAAGTAACTGCCATAGGTGAGCATGGCGCCCATGCCGAGGCTGAGGGTAAAAAAAGCATGCCCCAGCGCTTCCAGCACGCCGGAGGGTTTTAGTTTATCGATGTGTGGATAAAAAACGAACTCAACGGCTTCTTTCCACCCGGACAGAAAGATGGAAAAAACAGCAAAAATGATAAACATCAGAATAAGAATCGGCATTAAAATACGATTCCATCTTTCGATACCCTTTTTGACACCAGCCACCACTACTGCGGCAGTTAAGATCATAAAAACGGAATGCCAGAACAGGTTTATTCCGGCGGATGAATAGAGCGTATTAAAAGTGCCGCTAATTTGCTCGGCTGTCTTTCCGTCAAAAAAATTGGTCAGTGACATAAAAGTATAATTAAGCGCCCAACCGGCCACGACACTATAATAGGAAAGAATGATAAATCCGGAGGCAACACCAAGCATTCCGACAAATTTCCAAGAGCTGTTCTCCCCGGCTAAAAAAGAAAAGGCCCCAACCGGTGATTTTTGCGAAGCACGACCGATGACTACTTCGGAAATCATTATGGGAATACCAACTATTGCAACGCTTACGAGATAAATAAGAACAAATACACCGCCGCCGTTTTCGCCGGTGATATACGGAAATTTCCAGATGTTTCCCAGACCGACAGCAGAACCTGCAGCAGCTAAAATAAATCCAAATTTAGAACTCCAGCTTCCTCTGTCGACGCTCATTCAAAACCTCCGGATTATAACTAAATTACCATGCTTTTATCACAGGAATCATTCTGAAAGAAACTTGGTAATGAAAATTACAGGTTAGGAAAAAAATTCTTACAGAACAACCTTGTAGTACTGCTTAAATATACTCATTAATTATTTCAATGCGTGGGGAAGGGATCACAACTTTTTCCACCAAAAGGCCTTTTTTCTCAATCACAGCAGAGCCGGAATCCACAGCCGCCTGTACCGCTCCTACTTCACCCGTAAGCGTTACAAATCCTTTGCCGCCGATAGCCATTGCCAGATGGATATTAACCAATTCCACTTTTGCCGCTTTTACCGCGGCATCCGCCGCTTCGATAACCGAAGACACGGTAAAGCCCTCAATAACCCCAAGCGCTTTAATTTCCGGCATAACCGCCGCACCATTAATGGCCGGGAACACATCGGGATGAATATTCGGAATAATAAAATCATCTACCACCGTGTGCGCACCAATTTTGATACCCGCTTCGATGGAAGCATTTACCGCATCCACATCGCCGCCGATCAGCACCATATATTTCCCGGGACAGATGGTTCGGCTTACCACGATTTTAACATCTGCTGCTTTTAATACCGCATCCGCCACTTCGTACCCTTTGGCGATGCTGGAAGTTTCCACTATTCCTATTGCTGAACGCATTTTATTTTTTCCTGTAATTGGAAATTCTTTTTGTTGACCACGGATTTTCACAGATGTACACAGAATAAATTACCTAAGAATTTTTAACTTATTCTTTTTATGTATCGCCTCTGTACTTCTCAGTGGGACTCTGTGGTTAATCTTTTTTTCGGTTCTTTTCGTTTATTGCTTTATCCGATATGGATGCCCTTAGCATCTATCATTTTTACTTCGCCATCGATACTGGCGTGTACCGGGCAGCCCAAATCGGTTTCGGCTACATTTGCCAAAACGCTGCCTTTTTGTACTTTCTGGCCCGGTTTTACCAGCGGTGAGGCTGGTGCGCCAATATGGGAATCCATCGGAATCACCACAACCTGTACGTTTTTTTCCGTTTCCCGGAATTCCGCATGCCGGTCGTATTTCTTTATATCCAAACGCTGATAAACCTTGGGAATGGGTACTTCCCTGCCTTTGCGCACAGGATGTACCGGACGGAATAAAATTTCCAGTTCCGCCGCCGTGCGGGAAAGATTGTTCTCGCGCAGAGTCTGCTTGGCGTCCACGCAAATACTTTTTGGGTCCAATCCTTCGGGACAAGCAATCATTGTACAGACATTACATTCGCAGCAGTACTGCGCCCAGAGACTTCCGCGGTCTTTGGCTTCCCCGGTCATCAGCAGGGTACGCATTACCTTATGCGGTTCGATGGGATACCCCAGCAGATAGCGCGGGCACATTTCCGTGCACATCGAGCACTGGTCACACTGGCCGTGACCGATGCGGGTATAGGTCTCTTTTGAGTTACTTTTATGCTTTACCAGAAAATGATCTTCCGGCAGCACAATTACGCCGCCGTTTGTTTTTGAAACCGGAACGGATAAATCCCGCTCCAGTCCGCCCATCATTACGCCGCCGGTCAGCACAACCGGATTATCCGTCGTCGCTCCACCGGCCAGAGCAATACATTCAGCCAGGGAGGTTCCTACCGGAACGACCGTCGTCAAAGCATTTTTTACTTCCCCGGTAATGGTTACATATTTATCCACGACCGGTTTGTTTTCATCAACCGCCCGGGTAATATTGACAATCGTTTCCACATTATCCACCACACAGCCCACCTGCAGCGGAATGCCGCCCGGAGGAATCTGCTGGCCTGTAATTTCGTATACGAGAACATATTCGTCCCCCGCCGGATAGACGTCGTCATAGATAAACAGATCGATCCCTTTCGGTGCAGCGAGGGGACGCAGCATCTCCGCCACATCTGTATTTTTCTTCTTTACGGCAATGGTTATTTTTTCCGCCGAAGTCAGTTCCCGCATAATTTCCAGCCCGCGGATTAGAGCCTGCGCTTCCTGAAGCATGACAGAACGGTCTTTATATAAAAGGGGTTCACATTCGGCGCCGTTAGCAATAATATGTTCGACCGTGGCGTCTAATTTTTTATAGGTGGGAAAACCCGCGCCGCCTGCGCCGATTACCCCGGCCTTGCGTATTTTGTCGAGTGTTTCTTGTTTGTTCATGAAACTGAACCTTTAAATTCTTTGTTCGCCAGATTCGCTGCTTTGAGGTCTGACTTCGTTAATCGTTAATCAGGAATCAAAAAAATAATTAAAGATTAACAATTTTTAGTTGTGCATCGTCCATCGTATTTTTAATAGATTCCCGACCAGTCAGATGCCTGGTTGATAAATTCATTCCTCCCCCCCAAAAAAAGGGGCAAGCCAAAAAAGGGACAAGCCCAAAAAAGGGGCAAGCCCAAAAGGGGCAAGCTGGGAATGACCAGGTGCTAAGTTAATAAAACTTAACCGTGTCAAGGTTCCCTTCGACAAGCTCAGGGAACCGTTGGCTTAGCTTAAATACCCCTAATTTTATGGGGTTGAAACCATCCCTGTTCTGATAATCATACAACCGTCATTCTATCCTTTATTATACGATGCGATAGCCAGTGGTGTTAAATACAACGGATGATAGGGCAGAATGATTTCCATACCATCCAGTTCTTCTTTAAAAATCCGGTCTGCCCCGGGGAAACAACAGGTGCCGCCTGTAAAATAAATCTTTTTTACATTTCTGCCTTTAATATGTGATTGTACGATATCACTCATTTTCTGAAAAACCGGACTGATCACCGCGCGGATTTCATCGGCTGGTCCGTTTAGCTTTAACTCTTCCGCATGTTCATAACTGATTTTGCGGTTCCCGGCGAGAGTCAGCGTAATATGCCGTCCGCCGGTGGCTTCATCGGCAGTGTATACTATTTTCTTATCCTGTACAACGGAAATCCCCGTGGTTCCCCCGCCAATATCCACCACGGCACCGTTTTCAATTTGCAGTAAATGCGCCACGCTGGACGGTTCATCTATGATTGCTTCAACCTGAAGGCCGGCGGCAATCAGCACGTTTTTTGAGGTACGCGAATCCGTTCCCGGCGGATAGGAAGTAACTGCCGATTCAATTTTAATGTTTAACTTCTGCTCCGCCTTCGTCACCAGCCGTTTTACAATTTCGACCGCGCCCCAGTAATCCAGCACAATTCCATCCCGCACCACTTCTGCCCATTCTAAAAAGGCTGCCAGCGGCCGGCCGTTTGTATCGGTTACAATCAATACAATATCCGCCGTACCGAGATCAATTCCGACCTGGAACCCTTTTGGCACAGGAGCCGTTTCATCGTTGTTTACAATACGTTCGATCGCTTTTAAATGATCGTTGATTATATCTGGAAAAACCGGCATCATACAATTCTGAAATGATCGACAATGACACAGCGCCGCAGACGCACAAAACTTCTAGCAGAAGTAACGCCTTCGCCGGTAGGTGTAGTGATGGTCATCGATGTCCAGCCTTCACCGCCGAGACCCAATCCGGCAAGGCAGGGACCGTTTTTAACAAAAACACTGGTATTAATTTCGTTGGCCATCCGGTGCATATTATCGATATTTTTAGAATGCATCGCCGCCGTGTGTTTTAAACCGCGTTCCAGTTCCACGGCAAAATCAATGGCCTGATTCGCATCCCGGGCCCGGATGAGCGGAATAACCGGCATCATTAGCTCCACCTTTGCAAAGGGATGATTCTTGTCGGTCTCCACAAACAGCAAACGGGTGTCTTCCGGCACATTTAAGCCGATTTCTTTGGCGAACAGGCTGGCGTTACGGCCTACCCAGTCGCGGCTTACCCGCGGCTTATCGCCGGGATAACCGTCTAAAATAATTTTGGCCAGTGCTTCCGCCTGGGCGGCGTTTAATTCCACCGCTTTGTTCTTTTTCATTTCCGTCTTCAATTGATTCACAATGGAATCGACCGCGATGATTTCCTTTTCATCGGCACAAATAATATTGTTATCAAACGAAGCACCATAAACAATGTCCCTTGCAGCACGGGCAATATCGGCGGTTTCGTCTACCACGACGGGTGGATTTCCCGCCCCGGCAGCCATCAGGCGTTTATTGGTTGTTTTGCGGGCGGCTTCCACCACGCCCTCGCCCCCGGTCACCACCAGTAGGTTAATGCCCGGATAGACGAACAGTTTCTGAGCCGACTCGATGGACGGCTTTTGAACGGTGGTAAGTAAATTTTTTGGTCCGCCGGCCTGTACGATGGCTTCATTTAAAAGACTGATGGTACGCTGAGAGGTTTTAGTAGCGGCAGGATGCGGGGCAAAAACAACCGAATTCCCCGCCGCTACCATACTGATTCCATTATTGATAATAGTAGCCGCCGGATTGGTGGATGGTGTAACCGAAGCAATTACCCCCCATGCTGCATTTTCGGTAAGGGTTAAACCCCGATCACCGGACAGTGCTTCGGGACGCAGGTCTTCGATTCCGGGTGTGCCTTCCGCCTGGGAAATATTTTTTTTAATCTTATCGTCAACCCGCCCCATTCCTGTTTCAGCAACCGCGGCCTCGGCTAATTCCCGCGCATACTGTACACCGGCCTGGCGCATCGCGGCAATTATTTTCCCGCGCAATTCGAGATTACGGATTTTTTTCTGTGCTTCCGTCGCGGCCTGAACCGCTTCGTCGAGCGTTGCAAATATGCCGGACTGCACCGGAGCAGATGCCGGATTGTTTAAACGCTGCAAGACCATATCCACAATACGGTTTATTTCCTGCGTATTTAAATCCATACGAAAGTTCCTTTTAATGCGATCTTAACCCGTAACCGGAAATCCGTTTTTTAGTAGCGTTGCAGCTAAAATCAAAGCCGTAAATAGATCCGGATTTGAACGGATTACAAGGATAAGGATTATGTCACCGACTCGGGAAGACATAACTATTTATAAATTAATAGCTTTTCACGTCACTCCGTTCACGCCTTGCATCAGCAGGTATCCTTTCGGGGCAACGATGCCTTCGGCTGTCTTTCAAACGTAAGCCAGGCAATCTAAATAAGACTGCAGAGCGAATGCAATAATCGGTACGTATCTTACAGAATACTAACCGAGTAAATCGATGAAATTTGGCGGCCCAAAAAACAGCAAGTGCCGGGTATCTTTATGGTGAAAATCGGAAAAAAATTACCGATACAAAGCCTGGCCCGGTTTAATCCATTTTCCCGTCAAATTTGATGGGGAAAACATCATCCAGATCATTGTGCGGACGCGGGATTACGTGTACCGCCACCAGTTCGCCAACCCGTTCTGCCGCCGCCGCACCGGCGTCCGTTGCCGCTTTACAGGCCGCCACATCGCCGCGCACCAGCGCCGTTACATAACCGCCGCCGATTTGTTCGTAGGCAATCAGTTTAACACGGGCTGCTTTTACCATCGCGTCTGCCGCTTCAATTAATCCGACCAAACCTTTGGTCTCAATCATTCCTAATGCTTCCATCGAGCACTCCTTGGTTTTCTAAGTGAGTCGTTTTTTATCAATTTAAATTACTTATTTTTTCTTCTGTCTGGCCAAAGGGAAAACACCTTCCAGGTCATCGTGGGGACGTGGAATCACGTGTACCGCCACCAGCTCGCCAATGCGTTCGGCTGCCGCCGCTCCTGCGTCCGTTGCCGCTTTACAGGCCGCCACATCGCCGCGCACCAGCGCCGTTACATAACCGCCGCCGATTTGTTCGTATGAAACCAGTTCTACGCGGGCCGCTTTTACCATCGCATCCGCCGCTTCAATAAGACCAACCAGCCCTTTGGTTTCGATCATTCCCAATGCTTCCATCTATTTCTCCCTCCGTTTAAAACTTCCTGTTTTATTGAATTTGTTTTGTAGCTTTATGCCGCTGAAGACCCGGCGTTTTTTCTTTCCGCAGTACTGATGAGTGCCCATCTTTAAAGTAGTCTAAAACCTCACCCCCCGAAGTATCGGGGCAGACCTCCCTCTCCTGAAAGGAGAGGGAGAAAAGCAAGTTCCCCTTCTCCTTGTAGGAGAAGGGGTCAGGGGATGAGGTATTTATGAAGATAGAACGAATCATAAAAATTCTCATTATTCTCTGACTTAATGGACAGATTCTAATTATACTGCCAGCTTTAAACCAAACAGGAGGCCAGCACGATCCCATTTACAATATCTTCGCTGGTGCTTTCCTGCCGGATATAATAAAACGGGCTTTTTAAACCCTGAATAAACGGGCCAAAAATCCGGTACCCGCCGAGATGCTGCGCCATTTTTAGACCAATATCCGCTGCATTCAACGAAGGGAATACAAACACATTCGCTTTCCCCTCCAAACGGCTTGCGGGCATTTTCTGAGCCGCAACCCGCGGCACTATTGCCGCATCAAACTGTACTTCGCCATCCACAAGCAAACCGGGTTTTCGTTCCCGAACCAGCTTTAGGGCATCAATTACCTTCTGCGCCAGCGGATGTTCTGCCGATCCCGCCGTTGAAAATGATAGCAGCGCCGTCCGCGCTTCCTGTCCGCTAAGATGCTCAAAATTCCGGCTTGTAGCGATGGCAATATCCGCCAGTTGCATCTCGTCCGGCCGCGGCACGATCAGTCCGTCGGCAAAAACAAAAACCCGTTTCTCATCCGCAGAATGCAGCAGGTAAAATCCGGAAAGCGTCTGAATTTCTTCCTGTATTTCTGTAAGCTGAATACCGGCCCGGACGATTTCGGAAATCCCGTTTCCAACCCCAACCGCGCAAAGAGCGCCCGCTTCACGATTCAACTGCTGTGCCGTGTACCAAAGCGGCTGTTTCAGCAAATCACTTGCTTCCCGGCGTGTAAGCCCTTTCTCTTTACTTTTATCGAAGAACGCGCGTACCAGATGATCAAATCGGGCATCGTGCTCCGGTTTACGGACCTTGATGCCGTTGGTACGCAGTTTCGCCGCCGAAGCGACTTCCCGGATTTGCACCGGGCTGCCGATTAAAACCGGTTCGGCCATCCGATTGTCTTTTAAATAACGGGCCGCCCGAAGCACCCGTAAATCCATGGCATCCGGCAGCAGCACCGTTTTGGGTTTTTTTAAACAGCTTTGTTTACAGCGCTCCAGCAGTTCCAATCCGGCCTCTCCGCTATTTTGCATACTCGGACAAAACTTCTGCGGTTACCTCTTTGATGATATCTAACTGCCGTTTTTCCGGCGGCAGGCGATCGATAACCTTTTCCACAACCAGCCGCACTAAATTTTCACTGATTTCTATTTTAGAATCCTTCTGCGTGCTTACCGGTTCAGCAGCCGCTTCGACCAGCCGGATGCCGAGTTCCCTGGCCTTTGTCCGGGCCTCATCCGTTACCATGGTCGTTTTCGGCGCAGCCGCTAATTCTTTTAGCCCGTTTTTATGCGCCTGTTCTACCGTTAAAGCCGAAATCAGTTTTCTCATATTTTTATCCTACAGTTTGATGCGCTTTAAAATCTCTTCCGAAAGAGCGCGGTATTCTTTAGATCCCCGGGCCGACGGCGCGTATTTTAAAATAGGTTCCTGGGCATTATAGGCTTCTATCAGTTTACTATTCACGCCGATAACGGTATCAAACACTTTTTTACCCATTTGTTTTTGAATAAGCCGGTACACCTCTTTGGCCACGTTGGTGCGCCGGTCGTAGTGTGTGCCAAAATAGCCCAGTATTTTTAAACGGGGATTCAAATGACGCTGCGCTTTGGCAATGGTTCGATTGGTGACTTCCAGACCGCTCATCGCGAGGTACTGTGTTTGCACGGGAACCAGCGCATAATCGGCGATGGCCAGGGCGTTCAGAGCCAGGGTGCCCATATTGGGCGGACTGTCGAATAAAATAATATCGTATTTATTGGGAAAGCTGCGCCGGTCCAAAAAGAATTCGGTGTCTTCTTCCTGCTGAATTTCTTCATAAAATTCGCTTAGCGCCGGCTCCGAAGGAAGCACAAACAGGTTTTCCATTTTAGCCGGATAGATATAGTCCGCAAGGCTGCGGTTCTGCGCAATGAGAAAATCACAGATGGTGCGGTGCTTGTTTTCTTTTTTATCGAATCCAAGATGAATGGAGGCGCTCGCGGAAGGGTCTAAGTCCACCAGCAGAACACGAGGGCCGAATTTAGCCAGCCAGGCGGCAATATTCACCGCGCTGGTGGTTTTACCCACGCCGCCCTTGTTATTTATAACGACGATATATTTCATTTAGTCTGCCCGCCGTTTATTAAAAAATATTTCTTTTGAACCTTTTCAACCACACCACGGTCCATTAATTTTTTGATCAAAACCCGGACATCCGCCGCCGGTGTTCCAAATGCATCGGCCAGTTGCGTTAACGTAATTCCTTCAGGCGCCGCGGTCATCAAATGGAGTAATTTTTCCTGAGGCGAAAATGAATCTGTTTTTTTGGCGGTTTTACGTGTTGCTTTTTCTTCCCTTTCCGCTTTTGACGGAATTGCCTTTTTGGGCGCTTCTTTTTTTTCAGAAGGTACCGTTTGCTTCCGACGGGTAGGAGCAATTGCTTTCTTTTCCTTTGTCACGCGCTTTTGTACCGGCTGTTTTTTCTGAGCAGTGGATTTTACCGCCTGCGCCTGTTTTTTCTTTTTCCGTCCGCCAAGATACTGTGACACTAACTGTTCGGTATCACCATAGGGATTAGGAATCACGTGCGCGGAAATCAGCTCGCCGATACGGTCGGCAGCGGCGCTTCCTGCATCCACAGCAGCACGGCAGGCATCAAGGCGTCCTTTTACGATAACCATCACCAGGGCGCCGCCTGCTTTTCGCCGGCTGACAAGCTCCACTTTGGCTGCTTTCAACATCGCATCGGCCGCTTCAATTGCCGCGATAAAGCCCCTTGTTTCTACAAAACCATAAGAGAAATTCATAAGCAGTAAATTAAACAAATATTTAGACTACAATCAAGAGCAAAGTGGGGCAGAATAAGCCTGCTTCTCTTTTCTTTAAAACGATTCAAATAGTTTCCTGCCGTGTTCCTGCTTATAAATGTCTTTTGTTCGGCTCCGGCATTTTAGATTTTGTATCAATAGTATCCAGTTAAATAATTAATATTCGGAATGAAAAGCAGTATTTTTAATAAATTGCGAAGTTTATGAAATCGAAGACTTAAATGGTTGGAGTAAAAACTGCCCCACCCCTTTATCCCCTCCCTTATCGGATAAGGGAGGGGAAATCCCGATGCAATCGGGATGGGGAGGGTTACTGATTTTGCCTGATCCAGCATTAAGGTCTTTATGAAAAGTATTGGAATTTAACCAGGTACTAACGTCTTTTTCATCCGTACCGTTTATCCCGGCTTCTGCCGGCTTTTTCTTGAACCGCATTGGTAAATGGGTTATTATTGCAGAAATAATTTTTCGGGAGCGGCCTCTTTATGCATTTTAATTTTAAGTGGAATTTAATTGTATTCGTTTTAGTAGCGATCTTTTTATTCTACCAATACGGAAAGCCCTATCTAAAGCATCTTCAACTTCATTCCAGTACAAAAAGCGTTTATCACGAACTTGCTTCCGCCCAACCCTCCTGGCAGATTTACGGTACTTCACAGCAGAAACACAATATATATTTCAGGCAAATTGGCGACAGTTCAGAAACGACTATTATTTTCGGCGCTTTTCACGGGGACGAACAAAGCGGGTTTCACCTCGTTAAACGACTGGGCGATACGCTTCTTGCGCATCCTGAAAAAATAACAAAACGGGCCATTCTTGTTCCCGTGGTTAATCCGGATGGTTTGCTCGAACGCACGCGTGTGAATGCCAACGGCGTTGATATTAACCGTAATTTTCCCACCGAAAACTGGACGCCGGCCTATTCCAAGAAACGGTATTACCCCGGCCCCGAGCCGGGTTCGGAAGTAGAAACGCAGTTGGTAATGCAAATGATTGCGGAATTCAAACCCGTGCGTATTATAACCATCCACGACGCGTTGGAAATGAACAATTACAATGGCCCCGCTCTGAAGCTGGCAGAAATGTTAAAAAGCTATAACGGATATCCGGTAACAGCGGATGTGGGCTATCCGACACCCGGTTCTTTTGGCAACTATGCCGGAACAGAACGGAACATCGCAGTCGTGACGCTGGAACTGCCGGATATTGACCCGGATGAAGCCTGGGATCAGAACGGGCAGGCCCTGATTGAAGCGATTAATTTTAATTAGTTTCTGTCTTTAAAGTATTCTAAAACCGCAACCCCCGAACTATCGGGGCAGGCCAGGCTCTCCTTTCAGGAGAAGGGGGCACCACGAAGTGGCCGCTTTGTGGGGGGATAAAGAATTTATAACGATAAAACGAATCATAAAAATTCTCATTGTTCTCTGACTTTATAGTAAACGCTAATAAATTGTGTTACGTTAAAAATTAAATGCTGAGGTAAGATTGAGTAAAGATAATCATTTTACACGTTTAGAAAATATGTATCTGGCGGCACCGGTGAATCAAATCTACCAGCCTAAAATTATTGTATCAGATTCAAAAGCAGAAATTGAAATAGCGCTTTCAGAAAAATATTTTCATGCTGCCGGGGCTGTTCACGGATCCGTTTACTTTAAATTATTAGATGATGCGGCTTTCTTTGCCGCTAATTCACTTGAACGTGATGTTTTTGTTTTGACCACGTCTTTCACTCTATACATTACACGTCCTGTATCTACGGGCATAATGAAAGCAATTGGCAAGGTGGTAAACAGGAATAAATCTCAATTTATTGCTGAGGCAATTGTGTCCAATAATGAGGGACAAGAAATTGCCCGTGGGAATGGCGTTTTTATGCGCAGTAAAATACCTTTATCGGGCATTGAAAGTTATCATTTATAACAGGGCACTATGGCAGGAACAAACCTGGGTTTGCTCTGGTTTTTATTTTAATTTGGATCATACAAAGGAGAAATATAGTGATGAATCAACATGAGAAAATTAACTATGTCGAATTTCCTGCAAAAAATATTGAAGTAACCAAAAAGTTTTTCACTTCGGTGTTCGGTTGGTCCTTTGTAGACTATGGTCCGGAATATACAGCGTTCTCAAATGAAGGTCTTAATGGGGGCTTTTTCAAATCCGATTTATCGGCCTCTACCAAACTCGGCAGCGCCCTGATTGTGTTCTATAGTAATAATTTGGAACAAACCAGGAAAAAAATCGAAACCGCAGGTGGTTCAATCTTAAAGCCAATTTTCTCCTTTCCAGGCGGTAGTCGTTTTCATTTTGCGGATCCCAATGGCAATGAATATGCAGTATGGTCGGAACAAAACGCATAGCGAACATATCAACCTAACAAAAAACGCGTTCTTTTTTTGTCAGTAATTTGAAAAGCAGTGAGATTCAGTGACCGGTTAAAATTATTGGCGATCGCCTATTTCTTCAAGATATACTGCCGCGATAGACTTAACGGATTTTAATAAACCGGATGGTTTTTATTTCCCCATTGATCTGAAATCACTGCCGCTGGGATTCTGGAAAATTTGCAGATCAAATTCACCAATTACCGATAAGAGATGATCAAAGATATCCGCCTGCACCGCTTCGTAGGCCAGCCAGTCGGTTGTATTGGTAAAAGCGTACACTTCCAGCGGTAAGCCATTGGGACCCGGGGGCAGTTGGCGCACCATCATTGTCAACGAATGGTTTAATTGGGGATGTTGTTTAAGGTAAGCCTGGGCATAGGCCCGAAAGGTGCCAAGATTGGTCATCCGACGGCCGTTCACTTTTAGTGCGTCGTCTATCTTGTTTTCACGGTTAAATTTTGTCAGTTCATCCTTTTTCCGTTGCACATAATCTGAAATCAGATGGATTTTCTCAAAATGGGCGATCCGTTCATCCGTACAAAAAGAAACGCTGGTTTGGTCCAGATAGATGGCCCGTTTAATACGCCGCCCACCGGCCTGCATCATACCGCGCCAGTTTTTAAAGGATTTTTCGGTCAGCTTGTGCGTAGGAATAACCGTGATGGTTTTATCCCAGTTCTGCACCTGCAC
>JANTFQ010000021.1 GCA_024763405.1 Calditrichaceae bacterium | reverse complement strand
CGCCAAACTGGGTTTGGGCTTTACCCTGCCCGAACTGAAAAATTCGGTTACTAAAACTACTTCTGCTTTTTTTGAACCGGCGCTGGATTATGTGGTCGTTAAAATCCCGCGTTGGGATTTAAAAAAATTCCGACGGGTTTCCCGCAAAATCGGCTCCGGCATGAAATCCGTTGGTGAGGTTATGGCCATTGGACGGCATTTCGAAGAGGCGCTTCAAAAAGGCCTGCGTATGCTGGAAACGGGCGCCGAAGGTCTGGTGGGCAACGCAAATTTCCATTTTTCCGACTTAACCGATGAACTGAAGGCGCCCACGGAAGAACGTATCTTTGCCATTGTGCAGGCATTCGGCCAGGGATTTACCATCAGCGAAGTGCATAATCTGACAAAAATCGATCGCTGGTTTTTACATAAATTGAAGAATGTTTCCGATACCGCGCGGGAACTGAATCTCTTTAACAATCGGCAGCCCCCCATTGAACTGTTAAAAAAATCGAAGCAGGCTGGATTTTCGGATAAGCAGATTGCCTCCCTCTGTAACACAAAGGTGGATGTTGTACGCGATTGGCGGCACCGGCAGAATCTGCATCCTTTTATCCGGCAAATTGATACGATGGCCGCCGAATATCCGGCACAGACCAATTATCTTTATCTGACCTATAACGCCATGCAGGATGATATCGAAAAGGTGCAAGAACAGCCGGTTATGATCTTGGGCTCCGGCGCCTACCGTATCGGTAGTTCGGTGGAGTTTGACTGGTGCGCGGTGAATGCCGGGATGACGCTAAAAGAAACGGGTTATCAAACCATAATGCTCAACTACAATCCGGAAACGGTAAGCACCGATTACGACCAGTTTGATTTTTTAATCTTTGATGAAATCAGCCTGGAATCGGTGATTGAAATTCAGTTAAAACTGGCTACGCGCGGCGTGGTTATTTCTATGGGCGGGCAGATTCCCAACAACCTGGCCCTGCCCCTGCAGCAGGCCGGAATCCCGGTTCTCGGCACCAACCCTAAACAGATTGACCGGGCCGAAAACCGACACACCTTTTCCTCCCTGTTGGACCACATTGGCGTGGATCAGCCGGAATGGGAAGAACTGACTTCTATGGAGGACGCCTTTCGCTTTGCCGCCAAAACCGGCTACCCGGTCCTGGTGCGGCCATCATACGTGCTGAGCGGCGCGGCGATGGCTGTGGCCTCCAATGACACGGAGCTGGAGCTTTACCTGAATAAAGCGGTCACTATCTCGCCGGAACACCCCACGGTAATCAGTAAATTTTTGTTAAATGCTAAAGAGATCGAAATGGACGCGGTAGCCCGGAACGGTGAAATTATCGCCTACGCCATTTCTGAGCATGTGGAGAATGCCGGTGTGCATTCCGGGGATGCCACTCTGGTTTTCCCACCCCAGCGGCTCTATCTCGAAACCATTCGACGTATCCGTTCCATCACCGCAACAATAGCTTCCGAATTGCAAATTAGCGGACCGCTGAATATTCAGTTTATTGCCCGCCAAAACGAAGTAAAAGTTATCGAATGCAACCTGCGCGCATCGCGCAGTTTTCCCTTTGTCTCCAAGATGCTTAAAGTTAATTTAATTGATCTTGCCACACGCATCATAATGGGAGATAAAGTCAAACGCCCGTCAAAATCTTCCTTTGAACTGAATTATGTGGGCGTAAAGGCGCCGCAGTTTTCCTTTACGCGCTTAGAAGGCGCCGACCCTGTGAGCGGTGTGGAGATGGCTTCCACCGGTGAGGCGGCTTGTCTGGGCGATAATTTTAATGAAGCCTTTTTAAAAGCCCTGCAAGCAGTAGGGTTCCGTTTTCCATTTAAAAGTGTTTTGCTTTCCACCGGTTCCATCGAATCTAAGGCGGAATTATTAGAACCCGTACGCCAACTGGCCAATCGCGGTATTACCCTTTACGCTACGAACGGAACCGCTAAATTTTTACGAAAAAACGGCCTGCAGGTAAAACGACTCTACTGGCCGCTGGAGGAAAAATCGCCTAATGCGCTCGAATATATTCGCAGCGGAAATATCGATATGGTCATTAATATTCCAAAAAATCTTCAGCAGGATGAATTAACCAACGGCTACCTGATTCGCCGCGGCGCGGTTGATTTTAAAGTAATGCTGATCACCAACCGTCAAATTGCCATGCGCGTTATGGAAGCCTTAAATGAAAATCCCCGTTTCCCTCTCTGCCACAAAAGCTGGGATGAATATCAATAAACTTTTTTTATTTCTTTTCTCTTTTATTTAGTGCATAATATCACATTTTATTGCGTATTAATGCAATAAATTTGCATTAATAAAAACACTACTGGAATATTTATTCATAAAAAAAGGAGTTTTTTTTGGAAACCATTAAACAAGCTCTCATCTACGACCGCAGCGTTCACCCCGAGCGCACCAACGCCACTTTCGAACGTGTTGCCGAAGTCCTCGAAAATGTAATTGGAGAACAAAGCGCCACCCATATCAGCAACCTTCTTGATATACTGGGTCAGCCGAATCCCAGAAATCAATTAAATTCTGAACAGGCCCATAAAATTACTGATTATCTGGATAAAGCGGTTTTATCCCGTCCGCAAATACAAGATATTGGCCGGCAATTACAGCTTTCGGAAATTTCGACCAGCGAGGCCATCGATATCCATAAGCAATTTAAAATCCCTGTTTCCCATCCCGAAGTGGATATCATTCCGGTGGAAGGAAAGGGCTGCTGGATTCGGGATACCAAAGGGAAATGGTACCTTGATATGGACAGCAATTACAGTGCAACCAACCTGGGAATGTCCAACCCGGAAATCGCCCTGGGTCTTTTTAATCAGGCCAACACACTTATTTCTATGAAGGAAGACCGGATTCAAATTGCCCGCAGCCGTTTTTTAAAGGAGATTCACCAGATGATGCCGCAGGGGCTTGATCAGTTTTACTGGCAAAATTCCGGCGGCGAGGCAGTGGACAAAGCACTGAAGATCGCCAAAGCAGCTACCGAAAGCACACAGGTAATCGCTTTTAAAGGCGGCTTTCATGGCCGCACGCATGGCGCCGTTGCTGTAACCTGGAATGTAAATTACCGCAAGCCCTTTGGACTCGATGAAACCGGATGGGTACATTTCGCGGAATTCAATGATTTAAAAAGTGTTGAAGCGCTTCTAAAAGAAACGGGAGCAAAAATTATCCTGCTTGAAATGGTACAGGGTGAAGAAGCGGGCAACCGTCCGGCCACAGCGGAATTTGTTAACGGACTGTGGGCCCTGGCCAAACAATACGACGCTGTCATTATTGATGATGAAGTGCAAGCGGGTTTCGGCAGAACAGCTGTAAAGCAGGGTGACTGGTTTGCCTGCATGAGTTATGATGTGGTTCCCGATCTGATGGTTATTGGAAAATCCTTTGGCGGCGGCTATCCGGTAACGGCCGTGGTAACCAAAAAGGAAGTGGGTAGTAAAATGAAATATGGTTACGATGGTTCCACCTTCGGAGGCAACCCAATGGCGATGACCGCGGCACTTATCGCCACCCGCCAGATGCGCGAAAAAGATGTAACCGGAAATGTAGTTGCGCGTGCAGCGCAGATAAAGGAAGGAATTGCGACGCTTAAACAAAAATACCCGGTTATCGGCGCCTACAGCGGACGCGGCCTGATGTTTGGATTTGATTTAGGCAGTGCAGATAATGTTCGAAAGGTTCAGGACGGATTGCGGGAAAACGGCGTAAAAGTCAGCCTTTCCTCTGATAGTATGATTCGGTTTTTACCACTCACCATAATTACAGATGGAGAAACCCGTTTTTTTCTGAAGCAGTTAGAAAAAGCGCTGCAAAGCCTGAAAGTCTGAAAACCAAAAAGGCCGTTCCCGGAGGGACGGCCTTTTTAATTTTAACACAAACTAACTATTTTAAGCCCCGCCGTTTCAGCAGTGGTTCGATGCTCGGCTCCTGTCCGCGGAAACGTTTGTACAACACCATGGGGTCTTCGCTGTCCCCTTTTGCCAGCACATTGTCCCGAAAGGCTTTTGCCGTTTCGTGATTAAATAAACCGTGTTCCTTAAAATCTTCAAAAGCATCCGCGTCCAGCACTTCGGCCCATAAATAGCTGTAGTAACCGGCGGAATAATCCCCGGAAAAAATATGGCTGTAATAGGGGCTGCGGTAGCGCACGACGATTTCAGGAATAAGGCCAATCTTTTTCATGGAAGCATTTTCAAATTTATGCGCATCCCGTCGAACCGTATTGGCGATGGTATGCCAGTCCATATCAAGATAGGCCGCCGCCATAAATTCGGTTGTGGCAAACCCCTGATTAAAATGTCCGCTGCGCTGAATTTTTTGGATCAGTTCATCGGGCATGGGCGTATCGGTTTTATAATGCCGGGCATACATTTTTAGCACCTGCGGCGCTGTGGCAAAATTTTCCATAAACTGTGAAGGCAGTTCCACAAAATCCCTTGCGACGGATGTTCCCGTTAGCGAAGGATAGGTTCCGTTGGACAACAGCCCGTGCAGGCCGTGACCAAATTCATGAAACAGCGTCAACACTTCATCTAAGCTGAGCAGGGAGGGTTTGTCGGCCGTCGGTTTTGAAAAATTACCCACATTATAAATAATCGGCGTTACATTTTTCCCGTCCAGACGCGATTGCTTACGCAGGGCCTCCATCCAGGCACCGCCCTGTTTGCCGGCACGGGGAAAATAATCCACATACAAAATACCCACATGCGAGCCGTCTGCATTTTTCACTTCAAAAGTTTTTACGTCTTTTTCATACACGGGAATATCAAGCCGTTCCGTAAAAGTGATTCCATATAAACGATGCGCTACTTCAAAGGCTCCGGCGCGTACATTTTCCAGTTTAAAATAGGGACGCAGCATTTCTTCATCCAAAGCGTATTTTTGTTTTTTTAACTTCTCGGCATAGAACCACCAATCCCAGGGTTTTAGCTTAAATTTTTCACCCGAAGCGCTGATCATCTTCTGCAAATCCTTCGCTTCCTGTTTAGCTTTATGCAGGGCGGGTGTCCAGACCTGATCCAGTAATTTATAGACATTGGCCGGATTTTTTGCCATGATATTTTCCAGCACAAAATCCGCATGGGTTTGATAGCCCAGCAGGTGGGCACGCTGAACACGAAGCGAAACCATTTTAGTCAGGATATCTTTATTATCCAGATCATCATTATGATCGCCGCGGGTAATGTAGCCGGTAAACATTTTCTCACGCAGAGCGCGTTTTGTGGAATATTGTAAAAACGGAATCAAACTGGGTTTGTGCAGCGTAAACAACCATTTCCCATCGTAGCCGTGTGCTTTGGCTGCATCCGCCGCACCAGCGATGACACTTGCGGGTAATCCGTCCAGGTCTTCTTTTTGATCCAGCAGCATTTCAAATCGGTTATTTTCATTGAGGACATTTTCTCCAAACTGCAAACTAAGCATCGATAGCTGTTGATTAATGGCTCTAAAGGTTTCTTTGTCTTTCCCGCTTAAATTCGCCCCGCCGCGTACAAAGCGCTGATAGTATTTATTGACCAGTCGTTGCTGCTCGGCAGTTAACCCGGATGCCGCCATCTTATCATAAACGGTTTTAATGCGTTTAAACAAACCTTCATTAAGTTTGATATCATCGTTATTTTTAGAAAGCAGCGGCGTCACTTCTTTGGCGATAGCCTGTAGTTCTTCGTTGGTATCAGCGCCATTCAAAGCAAAAAACACATTACTAACTTTGGTCAGCAGTTTTCCGCTTCGCTCCATAGCAACAATCGTATTTTCAAAATCAGCAGGAGCCGGATTATTTACGATGGCCTTAATTTCATCCTGATTCTGTTTGATGCCCTCTTTAAAGGCAGGCATAAAATCAGAGCTTTTAATTTTATCGAAAGCCGGTGTTTCAAAAGGGGTGTTGTAATCGGAGAAGAACGGATTTTGTCCGCTTTTACTACAAGACATAAACAGGATTCCTCCAAATAGCGCTATTACGATCCATTGTTTCATTTTAAATTTCCTTTATAAATTACTGTACTTTGTTTATGTATGTGGATAGGACTCATTCTTTCCCCGGATAAATGGGTTGGTCGCCTTACGAACCCATGAGTATGAGAACGCTTAGATTGAGGGTTCAGACCTGTGGGATATATCAATTGCCGACTGCTTTGACAACCCCCTAGCCCCCTTTGCTAAGGGGGAATCGTAACGATGTACTATCTAAAAACTCAAACAAAAGAGCTTATTTTTTATTTATGATTTATACTTCCCCGTTTTGCTGGGAACGCGTGGCTCTCAAAATCAAATACTCAATAATGAATACCCGATTTCCTACCTGCCAGAAGACCTGGGCTCCCAATTCCTAATTCCCAATTCCGAGTTCCAAGTTCTCAGTTCTCAGTTCTCAGTTCCGAATACCCATTACCCAATAACCCAATAACTTAATAACTTAATAACCAAGCCTTCAACTTAAAACAAACGCCAGATTTGCGCAACCAAAAAGGTAACCACAATGCCAATTCCCAGAGGCATGAGCGCCCCGATTACGGTCCAGCGTAGGCTTTTGGTTTCTTTCCAGATGGTAAGAATCGCGGTAGAGCAGGGATTATGCAGCAAGGCAAATAACATCAGGTTAATGGCCGTTAACATGGTCCAGCCCGCCTGATCCACCAGCAAGGCACGTAACTGATCCAATTGGGTTATATCGAGCATGGTGCCGGCATGGGAATAAATCATGATAATGGTAGGCACCACAATTTCATTGGCCGGAATTGCCACCAGATAAGCCAGCAGAATGGCGCCGTCCAATCCCATTAAATGGCCCGCCGGATTCAGCCAACCCGCAATCCACATAGCCAGCGACTGATCCTGAATGGAAATATTTGCCAACAGCCAAATCAGTCCTCCGGCCGGAGCCGCCATGATGATAGCCCGCCACAGCACAAAGAGCGTACGGTCGATCAATGACGTGTACAAGATGCGTCCAATAGCCGGTTTACGGTAAGGCGGCAATTCCAGTGTAAAGCTGCTTGCTTCCCCCTTAAGCACGGTACGGGACAATACGGAGGAAACTATTAATGTAATGAGCACTCCGATCAGCACCACCGCCACCACGGTTCCCGCAGCCACTACCGAGGCCATGGCCGGTGGAAAAGCGGCTGCCACAAAGACAATAGAAAGCATAATTAAAGTGGGAAAACGGCCGTTACAGGGCACAAAATTATTGGTCAGAATGGCAATAATACGCTCACGCGGTGATTCAATCACCCGGGTGGCGATAATGCCTGCGGCGTTACAGCCAAACCCCATGGCCATGGTCAGCGATTGCTTACCGTGGGCTCCGGCTTTACGAAAGAGCCAGTCCATATTAAAAGCCACACGCGGCAGATAACCGAAATCTTCCAGAATGGTAAATACGGGAAAGAAGATGGCCATGGGCGGCAGCATCACCGAAACGACCCAGGCCAGACCTTTGTACACGCCATGAATCAAAAAACCGGTCAGCCACCAGGGCGCTCCCAAAAGCTGCATGCCCTGGGCCATCTGATCTTCGAGCCAGAACAAGCCATCGGCCAACAGAGCTGAAGGGACATTAGCGCCTACAATGGTCAGCCAGAATACAAGTGCCAGTAAAGCGCCCATGATCGGAATCCCAAAAACAGGCGAGGTTAAAATTTTATCTAATTTTTGATCAAAGTCATATTGGCGGGCCGATTTAATAGCCACTACTTTTTGTGCAATCTGTTCCGCGTCTTTATAAATATCTTCCACCATGGTATCACGGAAATCCTGACCCAGTTCTTTACGGATTTCCGCAGTCTTTTTGACTATTTCCCGGTTAACGGCTTCCATCAGAGCGCCTCCGTTTCCGCAGTATGTGCCTGGTCAAACACAGATTCGCCAAGGAAAACATCCCACTCCCCTTTTTCCAGCGCTTTTTGTACTTTAATATCGCCGTCCAACAAACGCATGGCAATCCAGCGGGCATTGGGCAGTTCCGGGAAAACGCGCTCTATTTCCGGCACCAGCTGATCCAGCGCCTTCTGTATTACCGGACTTACCTGAATACGGTGCGGTTTGGTGGGAATGGCACCTTCAATTACACCCTGTACGCTTTCGACCAACAGATTCAGCCCCGTACCCTGCCGGGCGACTGTGGGAATAACCGGCACACCAAGCTGTTTGGCCAGGATGCGGTGGTCCACATCCATTCCTTTGCGCCGCGCTTCATCCATCAAATTCAGGGCAATAACGACATTATCGGTAATTTCCAGTATTTGCAAAACCAGATTTAAATTCCGTTCCAGGATAGTGGCATCCATTACCACAATCGTGGCGTCAGGCTGGCCAAACAAAAGGAAATCCCGTGCTACTTCTTCGTCCACAGAAGCGGAAAGCAGTGAATACGTCCCCGGCAAATCCACCAGTTTAAAGGTTTTATTTTGCCAGGTAAATCCACCCTCGGCACGGGTAACGGTTTTCCCCGGCCAATTACCTGTATGCTGCTTTAAACCGGTTAAATGGTTGAATACAGTACTTTTACCGGTATTAGGATTGCCGGCCAGGGCAATCACATAATCCCATTTGTCCACTTCTATTCCCAAACGCTGCAGATTGAATCCGCAACTTTCGCAGGGGGAAGCAGAAGCCTCTTTTATGGTCTCTTTAACGCTCATATTATTCTTTACTTTTTATTGAATAAAAATTTGCTTTGCCTGATGTTTTCGTAAGGCAATTTTAGCCCCGCGTACCCGATACACGGTGGGGTCTCCGCCAAAGGCGCTAATTAAAACTTTTTGAACAGGTACACCCGGTGTAAAACCCAAATCCAACAATCGCCTGCGTGAAAGTCCTTGAATGCGTTTTGAAAGGGCACGAATACGCGCTTCTTCGCCCTGTTTCAGGTCATCAAGAGTTTTGAGCGCTTCCCCGGTAACCGAAGGGGCCTCCGTCAAATGGATATTTTGGGCGCTCACACTGTTAAGATGATGTTCCTTACCGAGATGTTCCAGCCGGATGTTTCCTTCCGAGCGTTCCAGTACACGAACAGCATCATCCACCCGGAATCCCTTTTTAAAGATTTCTTTGGCAACCGATATGGGTTCATCTTCGATGTGCGCAATACGGCCTTCTTTACCAATTTCCCAGTCATTGAGATTCTGCCGATGCGGCTCCGGCGCCATTTTACCCATCTCCGGAATCGGATCGCCATGGGGATCCACAGTGGGAAAGCCAAGATGGGCAGCCATCGCCTCCACCTTAGCGCCGCGCGTGGTGTGTTCCTGTCGATCCGCATACTGATGAATCTGGTGCAAAGGTAAATCCGTTTCCCGCTCCAGAAAGGTTTCCCAGATGCGGTGCGCCCGAACAATTTCCATGGATAGCTGACGGCCATCGCCTGTTAGGCGCAAGCCTTCTTCACTTAGCATAATCAGTTTATTTTGCTGAAGCTGTTGAATAAGCTCATGATTTTGCCGGTTACTGACTGCAAGGGTTCCCTTTATGCCTTCCATAGTTGCTAAATGGCCGCTTTCTTCCCGGTTAAAAATATATTTTAACGCGTCTTCGAGGTAGACCTGCTGCATTCGCGTGTTGTTTTTACGTTCACGCAGAAGATAGATCACAACTAAAATCAGAAATACGATTCCAAAAATAATGAGCATAGCCCGGTTTCCTCAATTGCAAATTATCTTAAAGCGTCAGAGGTTTAAAATAATAAAACGGGAAATTATATTCCCCGGTCGTTAATTAAACGAATATAGACAATTTTAGTTAAACAAACCAGATTGGATTTTTGGTAATTAGGTGATTGGGTTATTGAGTTATTGAGTTATTGGGTTATTGGGTTATTGGGTTATTGGGTTTTTAGGGTTGAATTTCCAATATTCAACATTAATCCCAAATACAGTAAAATAAAAAAACCCCGCCGAGAACAATACCCGGCAGGGCTTCAGTTACTTTTCCAATCCAGAAGATAATTTTAAATTAATGTTCGGTGCCGCGGAAGAAACGCATAAACTGAACCCGTTCATACATGGCCGGGTCTTCACTTTTAGCCTGACTCATTTTACCGCGGAAATCATCAATGGATTTAAAATCGTGTTTGTCCATCCACGCATTCATTTCGTCTAAAATGGTCTGTAAATGTTCCTTGCCATTTTTATACAGGGCAGAAACAATTTGCACCGCATCGGCGCCGGCCAGAATCTGTTTGATAGCCGATGAGGCATCATGCACACCGGTAGAAGCAGACAAATCACAGCTTACACGTTCGGACATGATGGCAATCCAGCGCAAAGAAAGGGCTAACTCATCTTCACGGCTCAATACATGACTGGCAATTAACGCAAAGTTTTCAATATCAAAATCCGGACTCCAGAAGCGGTTGAATAAGACCAGACCGGCAATACCTGTTTCCGATAGTTTCTGAATGAAGGGTCCCAGGTTAGCCGAATAAGGACTAATTTTCAGGGAAACGGGAATCGATACATGCTCTTTAATTTTTTCGGCTACTTCAAAATACAACTGTTCATTATCCGCACTGCTTTTATTGAAATTGGTTGGCAGAGCAAAAATATTGAGTTCCAATGCATCGGCTCCGGCCGTTTCAATTTTCTTGGCAAAATAGGGCCACTCATGGGCGGAAACACAGTTAATACTGGCGATAACCGGTATGGAAACAGCCGCTTTGGTCTCTTCGATGAGTTTAACATAGGCGCTTAAATTTTTATCTTTGATTTTATAATCATAATAATCAAAGGCTTTGGCATCATAACCGTCGCTTTCAGCAGCAGAAACTTCGTGCTCCATCTCCATTAAAATTTCTTCTTCAAAAATGGATTTTAACACAACGGCACCGGCGCCTGCTTTTTCGAGCGCCACGATGTCGGTTACTGTGGAGGTGAGTCCGCAACTGCCTACAATCATCGGATTGCGTAAATCCAAACCAAGATATTTTGTTGAAAGATTAGCCATAATCTTCCCCTTTTCTGTCTTTCTGGTTATTCATCTAATAAATAATGCGTAATGCCTTCTACCGCTTTTACCCCGTCGGCAATAGCGCTGATAGCGTCTGCTGTGCGGTTTACACTGTCACCCCCGGCAAAAATATCCGGAATCGATGTTTGTTTCAGTTCGTTCACAACCATCCGGCCGCGCTCGATTTTCAGCTCATCCATTACCTCTTTCGGTAAGAAGGAATAATCCGCTTCCTGTCCGATAGCGCCAATAACGGTATCTACTTCCAGGATATGCTCGTCGCCTTCGATCAGTACCGGACGCGGACGGCCGCCCTTATCGTCGGCAACCATTTCCGCCATACCATATTTAATGGATTTTACCTTACCATTATTCCCGATAACTTCCAGCGGAATACCCTGGGGAACGATATGAACGCCTTCATCTTCAGCGCCTTCGATTTCTTCCCAGTCTGCCGGCATATCCTGAACACGACGACGGTAAAGAATGGTGACTTCCGCACCGAGACGACGCGAAACGCGGGCGGCATCGATGGCCACGTTTCCACCGCCAATGACCACAACCTTTTTGCCAATATCTACACTTTTACCCAAATTTACATCACGCAGAAAATCTACTGCCTGAATGGAATTTTCCAAATCTTCACCGGTAAGCCCCAGAGTGTACGGAATATGAAACCCGATACCTACAAATACAGCGTCATTTTCTTTGCGTATTTTATCAAAAGAAATATCCTTACCCACACGGGTATTATTGACCATTTTTACACCGACTTTTTCCATATAGCCAATTTGTTTATCCAGACTGTCTTCCGGAAAACGATATTTCGGAATACCGGCATAAGTCATCCCACCCATTTTGGGCAGCGCCTCGTAAATGGTTATATCAAAGCCGCGCAGGGCCAGATAATATCCTGCAGAAAGTCCGGCCGGACCGCCGCCGATAATCCCCACTTTTTTACCGTTGGATTCGGCAATAACCGGATTTAAAATAGCGGCCGGATCCGGGAACTGCTCGGTGGCAAACCGTTTTAACCAGCGGATGGCGATCGGTTCCCCGAGATGCCCAATAGCACAAACGGTTTCGCACTGACGGGTACATACTTTACCGCACATTTCCGGTAAGGGATTATTATCATAAATATATTTTAAGGCCGTTTCATCATCGGCATCGGCAATCGCGCCAATGTATTCCGGAATATGCATATGGTCCGGGCAGGCGGTCACACAAAGCCCACAGTCCACACAACGGGTTGCTTCGGCACGGGCTTCTTCCTGCATATAGCCCAGTACCACCTCGGCAAACGACTTAACCCGCTCGGCTCCGTCCAGCTCCCGCATGGGAACACGATCGAACTGCAGCAGCGGTTCGCTATCGCTTTTAACAAAGCTGATATTTTCTTTCATTTCGGGATTATCTTTTCCGGGAATGAGCAGATAAGAATCAGGATCCGGCGAGGTATGCAGATACTGATCGGTTAAACTAAGCGAACCGGTCGGGCACATATCCACACAGAGGCCGCACCAGCAGCAGCGTCCGTTATCTACGCGCGGACGCAGGCCGGAATCACCTTTGGCGGCTTCAACACCGTCTAACTGAATCATATCGATGGCTTCATTCTGACAGATCGTACTGCAGGTTCCGCAGCCGATACATTCTTCCAAATCATTGAAATGAAATCCGCGGTAACGTTGAGCGGTATCTTTCTTTTCGAGCGGATACCGTACCGTATGCGGTTTTTTCCCTAAAAATTTTAACGCGGAAAAAGGAACCAGAGCGCCTTTTATGTTCATCATATTTCTTGCCTCGTTTGTTTTTCATTTTCCCCCTTTTTTGAGGGGGGCAGGGGGCTATTTTTAATTACTATTTGGATACAACCCCTGTCGTCCCCTTTTTAAGGGGACATTTTCGTTTCTATCGTTCGATCTCCGGCGGACAGGTGCCCAAACTGTTCATAATAAAACTAACGTCCGCAATGTTCATTCCTTTGAGCATTTTTTCCAGCAGGCTCACGCCATGCACATATGCGGGACCACGAACATGAACACGGCGGGGTTTCAGACTGCCGTCACTCACAACATAGTACCCAAATTCACCGCGGGCCGATTCGGTACGCACATAAGCATCACCGGCCGGTACTTTCCATTTAAGCGGATTGGGACCCGGATTATACACCGGCCCTTCGGGCATTTTATCCAGTACCTGGCGCACAATGGAAATAGATTGTTCAAATTCTTTACGCCGTACCATTGCACGGGAATAGACGTCACTGCCTTCGTGTGTGATAACTTCCCAGTCTAATTTATCATATACTTCATACGGTTCATCTTTACGTACGTCGTGTGCAATACCGCAACCGCGCAAGGGAGGACCCACAACGCCCCATTCTTCGGCCTTGTTCTTATCGATAATACCAACTCCTTGTGCACGTTTTAGGAAAACGGCATTTTCAAACAGCAGACGATCATAGTCGGTGAGGCGTTCTTCCAAATAATCTAAAACCTTACGGACGCGCCCGGCAAATCCATCGGGCAAATCACGGCGCACACCGCCGGCCCAGATATACATATGGTAAACACGGCCGCCGGTCAGTTCTTCAAATAAATCAATGATATAATCACGATCACCGACAGTCCATTGCGGCATGGTGTACAGACCGGCAGAACCGGACTGACCGCCCATCCACAGTAAATAGGTAGCCATTCGTGAGAGCTCCAGCACCATAGTACGGATATATTTTGCCCGTTCCGGTACTTCCCTGCCCTCTATTTCTTCGATACCACGGGCCAGGTTTTCTTCATTGGGATCCGGTTCCGGTACACAGATGCGGCAGACAATAGGAAAACACTGCATCCACAGCCGTTCTTCCATGAGCTTTTCAAAACCCCGGTGCAGGTAACCAACATGCGTACGGCCTCTCTGAACGGTGTCGCCGGTAACCTTCAGCTCAATCATCATATTACCGGTAATACCGGGATGCTGCGGGCCGAGGTATAGAGTGGTTTCTTTTTCTTGCATTATTTCTGACATATTATTGACCTGTCTATTCTAAATTTTTTATTCTAAACTGTCATTCCCAAAATTAGTTATTGGGAATCTATCTTTTTCTAACCAGTACCCCGATACAAGCATTCCCCAAAAGGGGCAGGCTGGAGATGACATTTATTCCCCCTTAAGAAAGGGGGGTAGGGGGTTGTTACGTTTCTTTAAATGACAAATTTATCTTTTCCTAATTTTTACAACCCCTTTAGTTCCCCTTTTCTAAAGGGAAAATTTTATTTACTATTTTTAAAGTCCGGTACTTCCGTATCATACTGTTTCGCAATGGTTTCACGAACGTCCTGTTTATCTTCGCGGCCTGTGCGCCATTCATAGGTTTTATCAACAAACTCACGGGTTTTAAAATCACGGCGCATGGGCGGTAAATCTTCCCAGTCTTCGAGGATAAAATCACGCATACCCGGATGCCCTTCAAACTCCACCCCGTTCATTTCGTGAATTTCACGCTCATAGGTTTCGGCCTGATCCCATAATTTAGAGATGGACTGCATCACCGGTTTTTCCCTGTCCAGACGTACTTTGACCATAATATGCACCTTGTGATCATACGACCAGAGATGGTAGACAATCTCAAATTCATTATCTTCTAACCAGTCCACACAGCTCATCATGACCAAGTGTTTGAAATCCAGGTATTCTTTTAAATAACTGACAAAAGCCGGCAGGATACCGCTGCGGAACTCAACATTGATTCGTCCCTGTCGTTTAATAGTTACCTTTGCCGACCGGAAGGCATTGTTGATGCTCTGTTTTAGTTCTTCTTCTATTGCAAATTGTGTGCTCATAAAAAACCTGTTTTAAGTTTACAGTTTTTAGCTATCAGTTGTCAGTTGTCAGAATTTTAGCCTGGCAAATTGATAGCTGATGGCTATTTACCAATTATAATCCGGCATCTTCCAGTTCTTTATTACTTTTTTCTGATTGGCGCGATAGGTTTCCAGTTCTTCCCTGTATTTTACCCAGCCCTGCGCTTGTCCGGAATCGATCAGCTTTTGTAATTGGATAAAACCGTCAATTACCGCTTCCGGCCGGGGCATACAGCCGTTAATAAAAATATCCACCGGCAGATAATCGTCTAAGCGTTTGATGGTATTATAGGAATCCCAGTACATACCGCCGTTAATAGCACA
>JANTFQ010000020.1 GCA_024763405.1 Calditrichaceae bacterium | reverse complement strand
GAATAAAATTTAACTTCATTTATTACAGAATAATAACTAAATATGCTGTGACTAATATCTCAAAAACAGCACCTTCTCGATAAGCATACGAATATCAGAAAACCGGAATAATTACACTTTGCGCTTTATATTGTCCATTCCAGGCTTATCCGACAAGTGATTTGGGTCATCCGGGAAATTTTTTTACCTTGTAAATTCGTTAAATACTGTTATCAAACTTTATACATGTGGAGTTATTATGTTGAAACGTTTTTTATCTGTCATAACGATCCTTCTTTTTACAGGCACAGCCGCTGTCTATTTCATCCCTGCACAGCCGCACAAAGTAAAACCAAAATTTGATCGCACCACATCTGCCGGATTGGAAAAGTATTTATTTGAGCAGAAGAAAATTGCAAAAACACGGCCTAAATTTGACAAGCCGGATAAAGCGGCCGAGGAAGAAAATGCCATGCATTCCGAAGTCGGTAAGAAACCGGCCTATAAAGGAAGCTGGCGCTTCAGGGCAATTGAACAGGCAAGACAACACACGGTTTCCAGCTTAAATAAAACAACGGTCTTAAACTGGGTAGAACGAGGTCCCGGCAATTATGGCGGACGTACCCGTTCCATCGTTGTACATCCGACGAACGCCAATATCTGGTGGGCCGGTGCCGTAGGTGGTGGTATCTGGAAGACGACGGATGCCGGGCAAACCTGGACCTGTAAAACCGATAATATGCCGGTCATTTCGGTAGCCAGTATGGCCATTTGTAAAAACAGTCCCGATGTTTTATATGCCGGAACAGGCGAAGGGTTTTATAACTTCGACGCCATTGTCGGTGACGGAATCTTTAAATCCACGGACGGCGGAGAGACCTGGCAGCAAATCAGCGCAACCGTTGGGAATTCAAATTTCCGTTATGTAAACCGTATTATTGTTGATCCCGATGATCCGGATATTTTTACTGCAGCAACTAAAAGCGGCGTCTATATTTCGGAAGACGGGGGATTAAACTGGAATGAGACATTTAATAACGGTGGAAATGTTCAGCAAATTGTAGCCAACCCTCTGCTTTATGATAAGCAGTTTATTGCGGTGAACGGAACAGGCATTTATAAATCTGTTGATGGTGGCTTTAGCTGGAATTTTGTCAGTAATGAAATTACAAATCCCAATCGAATCGAAATGGCCATTTCACCAACCGACACCAGTATTCTATATGCTGCCCCTGTGGATGACAACAGCGGCCTCCTCGGTTTTTTCCGTTCCGCAGACGGTGGTGAAACGTGGACCGATTACGGTAATTCCACGAACTGGCTGGGCGGACAGGGCTGGTATGACAATGCCCTGGTTGTCAGTCCCTTAGACCCGAACTATATTTACGTAGGCGGAATTAATATTTACCGTGTACACATCAGTGGTGCAAATATGAGCGCTACCCAATTAACCGAATGGTACACAGGCGCTTCATATCCCTATGTGCACGCCGATCAACACGCCCTGGTGACAATTACAACAGGGCCAAACAGCTTTAGTGTCCTCGCCGGAAATGACGGCGGCGTACACTATTCCACCGATATGGGTTCTAACTGGCAGGAAATGAATAACAATTATAATGTTACTCAATACTATGATGCGGACCGCCATCCTTCTTCCAATGATTTTATCGGTGGCACTCAGGATAACGGAACCCACCGCTCTCCGACTGACCCGGACTATACCTCTTCCTGGGATCGCGTCATCGGCGGTGATGGTTTCGACTGCGCCTGGGATAAAACCGATCCAAGCGTTGTGTACGGCACCCTTTACTACACTAAGATTTATAAATCCACCGATGGCGGATATAATTTTAGCTATGTAAATAACGGCATGCCCGAAAGTGGAGTTTTCCACACACCGCTGTCTATCGATCCCAATAATTCTAACAAACTGGTTACCGCCGGAGACAACAACACCGTTTACTGGACCGATGATGCCGCGGCCAACTGGCACAGCGCAACCGTTGCCAATAACGGTTATACCCGTTATAAAACTGCCATTTCTTTAAGCAGCTCCGATATTGTCTGGGCCGGCGGGACGACTATTTATATGAATGTTTCTACAAACGGCGGGCAAACATTTAACCAGACGGTGCAACCTGCCGGGAGTCCCAGCGCCTGGGTAACCGGTATTTCCACCCATCCCTCCAAAGATTCCACGGCCTTTCTGACCATCGGCTCTTCCGGTTCCGGTAAAATATACCGTACCCGCGATTTAGGTCAGACCTGGGAAAACATCAACAACAATCTTCCGGATGTACCGGCGTATACGGTTTTGGTTATGCCTTTCGACACCACCGAAATCTGGCTGGGTACCGATATCGGCCTGTTTATTTCCTATGATAACGGCGCCTCCTGGCAATATTCCGACGAAGGCTTACCGGCCGTTTCCATCCGCCGGCTTAAAATTATCGGGCAGGAAATCGTCGCTGCCACTCATGGAAGAGGTATTTGGAGCGTACACCGCGACGAGCTGTCTGAAGGCCCGCTGCTGGCGCCTGGTTTGCAGGATATAACCGTAGCAAATCCGAACACACATATTTTAAAACTGCGCTTTAATGCAAATTCTAACTATGATTCCGTACAGGTTATCGTCAATGGGAATATCGTGGATCGTCTGGGATATGTCGCCGCCGGCAGCGACACCTTTGGAACTTATCTAACAACGCCGCCGGAAGATATTATCGCCCAGGTTATTGGTTACCGGGGAACAAACTCTGCCCTCAGTACCGAAAAAAGCGGCCATATTTATTCCGCGCAAGAAACTCTAACGGAAGATTTCAACGATCTTCAAACAACATTTTTTGGTGATTTAAGCGCTTCGTCTCAATCCGGTTTCAGTACAGCGCTGCTTAATTCCGGACATCCCTATACAGACGGGCAAACGGCCATCGGCTATTGGGGCACCCCCATTACTATTAAGGCAGGTGCTTCGTTAAGTTACCGGGATGTGGCAGTTGTGGAACCAGGTGAATCCGGTTCGGTTTACGGCGATGCCGGTTTTTACGATTATGTAACCGTTGAGGGTTCGGATGACGGTGACAACTGGACCGTTTTGGTTGAACCTTATGATTGCCGCTTTGACGCTTCCTGGCAATCCGCATATGACAACAACGGAGACGGAAACGAAGGCATGTTCCGTGATCATCTCATTGATTTAACCGCCACTTATCCCCTCGATACCAATGTCCAGTTCCGTTTTAAATTATTTGCAGACGCTAACACAAATGGATGGGGCTGGGGGATTGATGATGTTACGGCAGCCAATTCTGTTTCGGCTATTGAAGGAACCGAACAAACCGTAAAAGAATTTGCTTTAAACCAGAATTACCCCAATCCGTTTAATCCGAGTACCGCTATCAGCTATCAACTTTCTACTGTCAGCACGGTGCGGCTGGTTGTTTATAATGCGCTGGGACAAAAAGTGCGGACACTGGTAAGTGGAAAACAGGATGCCGGAGAACACCGCGTCACATTTAATGCCGATGGCCTCGCAAGTGGGATATATGTGTATAAACTGACAACAGATAACGGTTTTGTTCAGACCAGAAAAATGATTCTGGTACGTTAAACAAATGGATACTTCTTTTGGGGGAATACCCGAAATAAAAGTAGTTCTTTTTCATTTTGTATTGGTAATTGGCGTAAGAAAATCACTCTTCCATTCGTTGATATCCTGGCAGGTGTATTGCAAAGGATGAACAGGTTGTTTGGCATTTCTGCCAGAAACTTTTAACACTACCGGAACATTCCGAAGGAATGAAAAATGAATAACCCCGAATGTAATTCGGGGAAATGAATAAACAAGCCACGATTTCTACCCTGAAGGGGTTGAAATTCTGTGAAACATTCATTCATCAAAGGACGAATTGGATTAAACTGCTTCGCAGTTATTCGCTTGTGCTCCGTTTTTATCTTCGGGTTTCACCCGAAGTTATTCAATTGTCACTGCTTCGCAGTTAATGGAATGTAAACCGCATTATATCATAAACAGGAATGTGTTTTTCTGAAATTCCTGTTTTATCCGTGATAATCAACGGCCTTCAATTTTGCACTTGACTATTTTACCCACACGGAATGAGAAAGAACCATAAAAGTGGAACAGAATCCGCCGGAGTTCGGATATTCCTAATTACTACGTACAGGAAAGATTACCATCGCAATAGGATAAAAAAAGGCGGTTCCAATTAATTGGAACCGCCTTTTTTGTTACTAAAATTATCTTATCCGTTCGACGGTTCTGCAGAAAAAATCTTATAGTAAAGAAAGCTGGTTAAAAACAGAGCCAGTCCGATGCCAATGTACACAGGAGCCAGCAGATATTTCGGAATGAGTCCGCTGGTACGCATAAAAACACCCATGGTTATCATCACGGCAATCAGGATATAGGATTTCCATTCCTGAAAAGCAAAAACACAAACCAGGCCGGAATACTCCAGAATGCGTTTAATATTTTTTTTAGCCACAAGGCTAAAGCCGAAATAAGCAATAATAAAGCCCAGCAAAGCCCCAACAACCACATCAATTTCGATCTGAACAAGGGTTAATTCCGGAATCCAGCGGTATGCGAAGAAATTGAGCAGAATCCCCGTTCCGCTCCATACGACTCCGGAAAGCAATAATAACCATTTTCGGGGAACTCCCGGTTTATATTTGTGCAACATAATAAAATCCTTATAAATTGTTCCACACTCGGGTGGAAACAGTTCGAATTTACTTACTATGATCCGGGAACTGCCCGGCGTATATATATTTTAAATCACCCGCTTCATTTAGCAGGGACAAATGTAGAGTATTCTGATTCCCAGTTCAATAGCAAGGGATACCAGCTACAGAAAAAATTTATTATTTCAAATTTATATTGTTTTATTGCAATCAATTGTTAAAATTCCACTAAAAAAACAGGATATAAAATGCGCTTTATCTTTCTGGTTCTGTCTGCTTTACTTTTAAGTGCGTGCACAAAAACCGAACCCGTGGCCATTAGCGGAAATACGATGGGCACAACCTACCATTTGGTTTTAGCGGATAACGGTATCGATGCAAATAGGGCGTCAGCCGTGAAACGTAAAGTTGATTCGCTGCTGCAAACCGTAAACCAGCAAATGTCAACATATATAAAAGACAGTGAAATCTCCCGTTTTAATCAATTAACGGACCTTAAGCCATTTCAGGTTTCGCCGCCCTTCTTGCGGGTGCTGCGGCTCGCTTTAAAAATACATTCCGAGTCTGGCGGCTTATTTGATGTAACGGTGGGCCCTCTTGTAAATTTATGGGGATTCGGTACAAAAGGGAGCCGAACAACGCCTCCCAATCCGGAACAGATCCGGGAAACGCTCAAACAGGTCGGCAGTCAGTTCATCAAAATTGTAAATGATTCCACCATTCACAAAACAAATCCTCAAATTCAGATCGACTTCAGCGCCATTGCCAAAGGCTACGGTGTGGACGCGGTCGCAGCGTTATTACAAAAAACGGGTTATTCTAACTTTTTAGTCGAAATCGGCGGCGAAGTAATAACCCGCGGCAGTAAGAATGGCATTCCCTGGAAAATTGGTATTGACCGGCCTCTCCCGGATGTGGTGCCCGGTTCGGATTTGGAAACGGTCTTGGAACTACACGATGCCGCAATGGCCACAAGCGGGGATTACCGGAATTATTTTACCAGCGGCGATTCTCTATATTCGCATGAAATCGATCCGCGAAACGGACGGCCTGTACACAACAATATGGCCTCGGTAACCATTCTCGCACCCTCCTGCATGCTGGCCGACGCAATGGCAACGGCCATTATGGTGATGGGTGCAAAGAAGGGATTGGAGTGGGTAGAATCAAAACCAGGAGTGGAAGCATTTATAATTACCCGGAATGGAAAAGAACTTAAAGAAATAAGCAGCCGTAATTTCAAATTCCCGGGGCATTAAACTTGTCCGCAACTTTCCTGATATAAAAACCCCGGCTCAAAAGTCTGAACCGGGGTTCTGTTATTAATGATGGTGATGGCCGCCGGGTCCGTGCACATGGCCGTGTTCCAGTTCTTCCTTAGAAGCGTCACGCAGTTCCATCACTTCAACCTCAAAGGTTAAATTCTGTCCTGCTAAAGGATGGTTAAAATCAACGGTAATCTGATCGCCGTCAATTTTTGTAATGGCAAATGGCATTTGGTGACCGTCTTCCATACTGGCCATATATTCCATTCCAATTTCCAAATTGGCGTCTTTTGGAAAATTTTCGCGACTGACCGTCTGAATCTGTTCTTCACTGAATTCACCATAGGCATCTTTGGCTGCCAGCGGAACTGTTTTTGTTTCGCTGACGGCGAGATCCTGCATTGCCTCTTCCAGTTTAGGAAGAATTTGTCCCCTGCCGGTCAGCACTGCCAGCGGTTCTCCACCCCGGCTGTTATCCACAACTTCATTTTTATCATTGGTAACCGTATAATGAAATACAACTACCTGGTCTTTTTTAAACGGCATTTTTTCCTCTTTCGGTTTTTAAATATTTGATTGATTTATTTTATTATTTTAACTGATTCGTGATTTTATTTCACTAACACAATTTTTCGCGTCTTTATTTCCTCGCCAGCCTGAATTTGTACAAAATAAATTCCTCCCGCAAGGCCTCCGGAATTGAACCGGGTAATATGTTCTCCCGCTTTCTCTTCCCGGTTCACCAGTGTCCGCACTTTTTGTCCCAGCGCATTATAAACAACCAGCCGTACCGTGCTGACAGCAGAAAGCTGATAGCTGATAGCTGTACCTGGATTAAACGGATTGGGATATATCTGTAAAATTTCAAAGCGTTCCGGCTGCTCCGGAGATACCTCCCATTCAATTTCCGAAGGCGGAGGATAACTGATAGGACGGTCCAAAAGCCAGTCTACCGCAGACCATAAGAACGGCCAGTCACTTCCCGCGTCATCCAATTCCTGAGCAAAATCGGTACTGTCGCGGTCACTGTCCTCTTCGATTTCCGGATGCGGCCCAAGCAGTAAAACGCGCCCGGAACCATAATCAAAATTGATCGCGGCAAGACTGTCGTGCCAGGCGGACCATACCGCAATCGTATCCACCGTCTGCCCGGAATGCGGCACAAAAACCGGCCCGCCATAATAAAGCATCTGCTCTGTCGCGGGTTCAAACTGATTTATGGGATTATTTGAATTCATCTTCAGCGTGGTCATTGCGTAGTTATCCCAGGGCGCGATGGCATCGATGGCGCCCCGTGCGGTACCGTCAAACAAATCCAGCGGATAGTCCAGCAGGCCGTCTTCTTCCCAATAAACGGAATCGCTGGCAAAATAGGCCCCGGCACAAATTCCAATATAGCCGCCGCCGCTGCTCACCAAATCACGTATATTCTGTAAACCGGTTTCACTAATAGCAATTTTATAATACCAGGCATATCCACCGGGGAAATAAATGGCCTGGTACAGAGGCCGCAGATCGGTGCTGTTAATATCAGCGGCGGTAATCCGCTCGTGACTGATTCCCTTCCAGTCCAGAAAATTTTCAAAAGCAACGATACCGTCTTCCCAGGCGCCGGTGCCATTATCCGTATAAACAGCAATATCTGCCCCGTCCAGTGCAAAAGAGGTCTGCGGATAAACAGCCAGTGCACAGAACAGGATCAGAAAAGAATAAATTTCTTTTGCTTTGAAGACTAAGAGGTTTAAACGTTGAATAAAGTAATTCAGACGGTTTACTTCTTTCATTTTTTACACTTTGTCCGTTTTTCTGATTATTTACTATGAATTTATGAAACTAAATTGTTTTAACCTGTATTCCAAATCAAAACCGCAACCGGTCAGTCCGAATACTTTTGTGATGTTTTTTGCCATGTTTTTATATATATTAACTGGAATTAATGACCTTAGTCAAAGCGTTTAACAGATAGAAGCTTATCTTTATCGCAATTTAATGATTTTTAAGGATTCATCTATGCGCATTTTATTACTTTTGCTATTCTTGGCTACCCAGTTACTCACGGCTCAAACCCTTACGATCCAAAACAACCTTTCGGATCTGGCTACGAGCAATATAGATGGAATTACAGTTATACAATGGAACGGCACCCAAGATGTATCGTCACTGTCCGACCAGGCTGGAGTTCCCGCATTGCCTTCCTATATTTACCGGATGGATTTACCGGAAGGTTCTTCAATCCGCAAAATTGAAGTGACAAAGGTGGAGGAGATTCCCCTGGATGGCACATTCGATATAGCACCCCGACGGCCGTTATGGACGCAAGAGTCACAACCCGTTGTCCCGGAAGCAAATCCGCAGATATATCAAACAGACCAGCGCTGGCCTCAGCAGGTTGTTCAGTTTACGGGAGTTAAATCATTTAACGGCAGTCAAATCGCACATTTTGTGGTTACACCCGTGCAATATAACCCTGTTTCGAAAAAATTGTATTTTATCAAAGAAATTAATATCGCTTATGTCTCGGACACCCCGGAGATTAAACCCGTTAAACCCCTGGCGGAAGTACAGGCTATTGCCCCTATCCCGGGTATAGAACATTTGAATAAAGTCACCGAAAATCCCACACCCGATTTATTTATAAATTCGGAAGCACCTGTCGCAAATCAGATGGATGCTTATGTCATTATTGCACCGGAAGAATTTGCCGCCGCCTTGCAGCCTTTGGCAGAATGGAAAACGCAAAAAGGCATTCCGACAATCATCCGCACATTAAAATATATTCAGCAGGAATTTCCGAATGGTGTGGACCTCGCTGAAAAAATGCGCAATTTCATCCGCTGGTCGTACGAAAACCGCGGTACAAAATACATTCTGCTGGCCGGCGATGTGGAATTTGTTCCCAGCCGGAACATCACCACCGGCGGGTTTACTTTTGCCACCGATTATTATTTTGCCGATCTGGACGGCACCTGGAACGCCGATCAGGATGATATTTTTGGAGAAGCCGTGGATAATCTGGACGGCTATCCGGAAATGTATGTCTCCCGTATTCCGGTACGCAATACCGACGACATCGACCGTTTTATTTCAAAATTATTTCAGTATGAAAAGTTAGAAGGTCTAACCGAGGGCGAGGATTTTCCGGCAAATGTTCTCTATACAGCCGCTAATTTATCCCACGCCAATGACGGAAAAAATCTCATCATGAAGCACGTTGACCCCGAGATTAATCCTGTTTTTACACGTAAATTGATTACGGAGAGCGATGACATCGGGCATGATCCGTCTGTAGCTATTGCCGAATTTAACAAAAATCATGGCCTTATTTTTACCGAAAGTCACGGAACAGCCTATACAATCCGGCCCGGCGGGCGCCATTCCAACGTGTATAATTACAATTTTGACGAACTGACCAACTCCATGCCAGGCGTTTATTATATCGCCAGTTGTTATACAAATGATATCCGCAAACGCTCCATATCCGAGCGCTGGCTGCTAAGTCCTAACGGCGGCGGCGTTGCCTATATCGGCAACAGCAGTTACGAATACCCGTTCAGCGGTATTTATCTGCAAAAAGAATTTTTTAATCTGGTTTTTACACAGGGTTTTTATCATCTGGCGGAAGCGCATTTTCTGTCGCGACTTATCTATCTTGGGTATCTCAATTATGAAGGCCCATCCCGAATTATCGTTTATTCCACCGTGGTACTGGGCGATCCGGAAATGCCCATCTGGACCGAGAAACCATCCTATCTTGCCATCAGCACACAAGATTCTGTTATCAACGGTCAATCCCGTTTTATCGTACAGGTTCTGGATAAAAATACTGCCATGCCCGTTGCCGATGCCTCTGTCGTGCTCTATAAAAAGGGAACCGTTTATCTCGGCGCGCAGACCGACGAAATGGGCAATGTGTCGTTTGCCCGGAGTTTCCTGGCAGCAGATTCAATTTTCCTGACGGTTAGTAAACACAACTATAAACCGGAAGAACAATTACTCAATTTTGAACCGGAGCCGGGGCCGCAAGCAGCACTCTTAAATTATACCTTCCTCAATGCAAACGGAGACAGTTCACAGGTTTGCGAACCAGGAGAAACCAGCGCGCTTTATTTCCAAATCGTTAACAACGGAGATTTATCTATTCCCGGCAACTATACCATTGAGACCGTTTGCACAAGTCCTAAGGTTACCATTCAGGACAGTGTCGCATCCCTGCCGGCAGCTATACAACCCGGTGCAAAACAATGGATCGGCCCCTTCAATATCCAAATATCAACCGCCTTTTCGGAAGATTCGACTCTTCAGCTTCAGGCGCAGTTTAAGGAAAATTCTTTTATTCAGCATACCCTCAGTATTCCCCTTCCTGTCCGTTTACCTCGGGTTGAGGCTTCTTTTTCTTCTATCTCAATGATTTATTGGAAGCCGGAACCCGGAAGGCAATTGAGCGCCGTTGACCTTGAGCTTCGTAACAGGGGCAAGGGTATTGCACATGACGTACACTATTCCGTTTCCCCTATGGATACGACCGTTTCGATTACCGGAATTCCCGATTCGGCCTGGACCTTAAATGCCGGTGATAAAATACTGATTAAAAACGCTTTTTTGATGCAGCACGCACAGGCGGCGGGAACCATCGATTTAACGGTAATACTCCGTGATAATACCGGCCGCACCTGGACACAAAATCTCAATTTCGGAGTTCCGGAGGCCCCGCAGCATTTACAGTTTAAGCCGGAAAGTGAACACGGTATTCAGCTTTCATGGGACGCATCTCATAGCCGGGATATCCTCGGTTACCATGTTTTCCGGAAGGCAATTTCCGAGCAGACGTTTACCCAAATTACAGACGCCCCGCTGCAGAACGCCGGATACTTTATTGATGAAACCGTCGAACCGGGTATTGTCTATTCCTATTTTATTCAGGCCGTAGACCATAGCGGAAATTTAAGCTATTCGGCAGCCGATACGATTTCGGCCTGGCCGACGCCGCCTTACCAGCAAAACTTTCCCCGGCAGCTTTCATCGGCCGGAATCGGCGCTATGAAAAATGGCGTTATTTCCTATGATATAAACAATGATGGCCTGGCCGAAATCATTGCAACCGGAAATCGCGGTGCACTAAATGTATACAATACCGATGGTTCCCTGCGTTATTCCGTAGAAGGTTTGGCCGGCAGCCTGACCGTTCCGGCGGTGGGTAATGTGTATGGGGACGCAGGTAAAGAAATTGTATCCGCCGCCTACACCGAGGGCGGGCTGGACAACTGGGTCTTTATCATTGACGGGCTAACGGGTACCGTCATCCATGCCATCCACCTGCAATACAAAGCACCCACATCCGTCGTACTAAAAGATCTGGACCATGACGGGCTGGATGAAATCATATTGCTGACCCATGCAGGGAGTGCGCCGGAGCCGCCTAAAAACTCCCGGTTGTGGATATGGAAAAATAATGGCGACGAATGGACCTCCTTTAATACCTGGCCCGAAGACGGCTATGCGTTTGGTGATAATACCTCACTCGGAAATCCCGCTGTAGCGGATATGGATAATTCCGGTACATTCAGCATTATTGCCTCTACTCAAGTTCGGGGTTTGTTCTGCTTTCATCCGGCCGATACCTCCGAAGCGGTTTGGGTAAAAACGGCTAAACAGCTTGCAGATACCACAGCCACCGGTTACCTGATGGCTCCGCTAAGTCTGGCCGACCTGGACGATGACGGGAACCTGGATATTCTTTCTGCATCCGTTAAAAATGATAAACTCTATGCCTTAGACCGCTTTGGAGACGCTCTACCCGGTTGGGAAACAGGTATTGATATCGAGATCACCGATCCCTGGGGACATTCTTCACCTGCCATAATCGGTAATCTTGATGCAGACCCGCAAATGGAAATCGTTTATGCCGGACGTGCACATCTCTATATCCTTGAGCATGATGGAAGCAATAAACCCGGCTGGCCCATCGAGATAGAAAACGGAAGCAGTTATTTCGCCGGCGGACATGGCGTACTAAGTCCTTTTAACTCTCCTGTTTTAGCAGACCTGAATCAGGACGGCGTCCAGGAAATTATTTTTATTACAGCCTTTGGTATTTTGCATGCAATAGACAGCCAAACCGGGAAAGATATCGTAGGATTTCCAATTGATACTAAAAATGACTCGCAACAGGCACAATCACCGGTAGTGGATGATATTGACCGGGATGGAGATTTGGAACTCCTGCTCATTGACAGCGAAGGCTACTTAAAAATTTGGGATCTGCCATATAAATACGGAACCTCGACCGAACTCTTTTGGAACCAGCCCTATGCCAATATTCAGCATACCGGAGAACTTACACCACAGTACATCGAAGTGGCAAGCGCCATCGACGACGATCCACGGCCGGCAGCAATTCCTTCGATGTATAAACTGGAACAGAATTACCCCAATCCGTTTAATCCGACAACTGCTATCAGCTATCAGTTGTCTGCTGTTAGTCAGGTAAAAATCGCAATTTATAATTTGCTGGGACAAAAGGTAAAAACACTGGTCGATGCACGGCAACCGGCCGGAGAGTATAAAGTAGAATTTAATGGGAATAATCTGGCCAGCGGTGTTTATTTTTATAGATTAAGCACAGACAATGGTTTCGTAAAAACCAGAAAAATGATTTTACTACGATAATGTGAATACGATATTATCTGGCTGAAGACATCTTCAGCCAGATAGAATATCACCCAAAGGGTGCCATCACTATTTGATATTTTTACTATTGTTTCTTTGAGATTTATTTGTACTTTTTTATTTGTCTTTTGGGATTTTGGGTATCAATTAACGCAGCAGCTCCGACACCGATCGCTTGGCATTGATATTGTGAATCACCTTTGCGAATAACGGTGCTATCGACACTTCATCGTACCAGGGATTGTTCTTAACAAATTCTTCTCCATGCATAACCGAATCCGTGCCAATTACGCGGCTAATATCGCCCCGCGCAAAGGCCTCCGATAATTTTTCCGCGGCATTTCCGTTAAAAAACGGCAGGCTGCAGGCCACGTAAATATTATTCGCGCCATGCTCTTTAAGCAGTTTAGCACCGTTCACAATTGTCCCTCCGGTGCTGATCATATCATCGGGAATTAAAACGTCTTTCCCGTTTACATCTCCCACAAGACGCATACTTTCCACTACGCTGGTTTTCGAATAATCGCGCGCCTTGTCCACAATAGCCAGGTCGGTGTGCATGGCTTTGGAATAAAAACGGGCTTTTTCAGCGCCGCCCACATCAGCGGAGGTAATAATTAAATTATCTGTTTTATAATTTTCCTGAAAATGATCAATGATTGTGCGTGAAGCATGCAAATCTTCCAACTTTGCCGATGTAAAAAACCCCATGATGGCTTCTGCGTGCACGTCCAGCGTAATTACCCGATCGGCGCCGGAGACTTCGATAAACTGCGCAATCTGTTTGGCCGTGATTCCTTCGCGGGTTTTTTTGCGTTCCTGACGGGAATACGGATACTGGGGGATGATCACCGTTATCGAATCGGCATCTGACTGATGCGCAGCATTAATCGCCGTGAGCAGGGCCATCAAATTATCATTAATAGAATTCGTGGAGTTGGGATCATCCATACACTGCACAATATAATGATCGTCCCCCCGGATATTTTCGGTGATAACCGTTTTAATTTCACCATTCGCAAACTTAATTTCCTCCGTATCGGTAAGGCGGAGAGGCGGACAATCACCCTTTGGGCAGACAATTTTATTGAGATTTCTTACAATGCGCTCGGCCAGCGCCCGGCCCGAGTTACACCCCATAATACTTAGTGCACCGCGCTCTCCCTTTGTTTTGGAAGTCGTTGAACCTCTCACTTAAAACTCCTTCTTTAAAATAGGTTTTCTTTGCAGGCAACTGTTTTTTTGAAAAGCCCCTGTTTTACATTTTCAGATATTTCTAATATACATTCTGGAACGCTTTAAAATGCTTTCCTAAAACATCTGTCAATTCTTCATGCACGGCGCTGTTTCCCGCTACAAGATAATGATTGAACAAGAATCCTTCACCGTCCCAAAAATCACTGATTTTTCCGCCCGCTTCGCGGATTAAAACCGCGCCCGCGGCAACGTCCCAGGGCTGCAAACCAAGCTCCCAGAAACCGTCAAACCGTCCGGCCGCAAGCCAGGCCAAATCTATTGCCGCCGCGCCTGCGCGGCGTATGCCGATACAGCGTGTAAAGATTTCTTCAAAAGATTTTAAATACTGCGGCAAAAATTGTTTTGCCTTAAAGGGAAAACCAGTGGCAATCAAACTCTCCTGCAGTCCGGATTTAGCGCTAACCTGCAATCGTACGTTATTTAACCAGGCGCCTTTCCCTTGCTCGGCCCGGAACATTTCGTTGTGTACAGGATCATAAATAATGCCGAGAACCAGCTTACCCTCATATTCCATAGCAATGGAAACCGCAAAAACGGGAATTCCGGACAGGTAGTTTTTCGTGCCGTCTAAGGGATCGATGATCCAGCGATACGGACTTTCACTTTCAATCGAGCCGCCCTCTTCAGCGAGAAAAGAATGCCGGGGATATCGGCTGCGAATCGTTTCGATTATCGCCCGTTCGGATTCTTCATCCACAAAACTTAAAAAATCATTCTGCGATTTCCGGCGGATCATTTCATCGGGAATATTTCCGAAGTGCTGCAGCAGAATTTCTCCCGCTGCCAGCGCCGCCTGTTTGGCAATTGCGATCATTTATGCTGTTCGATTAAGGCAATAATTTCATTATGGATGGGGCCGTTTGTCACCACGACGCCCCGATTATTGATTAGTTTTTTCCCGGCGGAAAAATCCAACCCCTTTCCCGAAATATCCGTTACCGTGCCCCCTGCTTCCTGTACGATAATGGCGCCGGCCGCGTGGTCCCAGATTTTTTCCCGGTAATCCGGCGACGAAGGATTGGGCAGACGCAGATACACATCGGCTTCTCCCCGGCTAAGAACGGCATATTTTACCTGACTGTCATAGCGTACCGACTGCGCCCTGTCTCCAAAAGCATTTTTTATAACACCCTGTAAACCGTGGTCGGAATGGCCGGATTCTACGCTTTCTAAAAAACGCACCGCAGCATCCGCCCCGCCCGCGGCAACCCGTACCTGTTTAAAATCATCGCTGTATAAATCTGCGGAGAAAGCACCCTGCCCTTTAATGGCGTACATAAGCGTACCCTTTTC
>JANTFQ010000019.1 GCA_024763405.1 Calditrichaceae bacterium | reverse complement strand
GAGCGTAGATCTCCGTTACTCATATCGTCAGCCAGACGGGCAATTTCCCGGATATAATCCAAAACTGTTCGAAAACCTTCTGACAGTTCATCTACTTCTTTGGTACCGGATATTGAAATTTCCTGTCCAAGATCGCCGGCACTAATTTTTTTAGCGATATCAACCAATTGAACCAGAGGTTTGCTAACACTGTTGGTAATCAGGAAAAAGACGGCGACTATAAGCCCTAGTCCTAAAACCGATAGAATGATTAAGAGATTTTTAGAATGGTTTAGAGCCGCATTTCGATCTTGCAGAGATACGCTCACAATAACTTTCCCAATATTTTTCCCGTCTGAAAGCACATCCTGAGAAATAAAGATTTCATTTTCGACTTTAGGTAAATTATCATAGGAAATCGTATTGATTCTTTTAAAGCCTTCTTTACGGTACGTAAACAGAACTTCTTTTTGCTGGTTGAACACCGTTAAAAAACCAATCTGTTCATTCTCGGTAAAAGCCGTCAAGGCATCTTTCACCGTGTCATTATCTTCAAATTCAATCCCGGTTCGGGCCGCACCAGCGGCAACCAAAGCGAGGTTTTTTAAACTGGAATTGAGCTGCTGATCAAGCGCCTGTGCGGTTAAAAAATTAATGATAAAAATACCAACTATCACCATACCAAGTAAAAGTGGAAGCAATATGCCAATCATCTTAAATTTCAGAGAATATTTTTTCCCTTCCATGAACACCTTCCTTTTAAGTCTTGTTTACTGCCTAAACCGTTGCGTTTATAAAAAAAAGGAAACCAATTTAGAATTGATTTCCTTTGCATGAATCGGTAAAAATATAAAAAAGTTTACCGGATTATTTTAGAAATCCCTAATTTTTGGACTGACTCATCTGTAAATTTCGAAGCAAGATAATCGGTTTGTTTTAAGTTCAAAATGATCTGAGTTCTATGGTTTTCATCCTTCCCAAGACAAAGCAAAGCACCCGAATCGGAATACTCTTTAGAAGCTGTGATAACCGGTATTTTTTTATCTTTGGTTTTGGAAAGAATAAAAATACGACTGGACTTTTTTTCCAGAATGGGGGAATTGCAAACAACAAGAGCATCACTCGAATTTAATTCTTTAATACTTTTACCAATACTGCGCGCGTCGGCAATAATAAAAACCAACGCTTTGATGCCCGTTTGCGCAGAGGCCCTTTTTATTTGCTTCTCCTGCGCCTTATACTGTTTTTCAGAAATAAAGATTCCAATGTTTTTTGTCTCCGGTAAAACGTTTTTAACGGTAAAAAAATATTGTAAAAAAGACGGCTCTTTGGCGAATCCAATCTGAAATAATATAAAAAGCATGATGGTAAGGTGCATTGTTTTCCGCATTATAATCTCCTGTTAATCATTAAATTGATTCAAATTCTTTTTCTTCTTTTCGGATACAAATTATGCGACTTGAAAATCAAAAATATTTCTGGTCAAAATTTTGTTTTAACAGAGAATAACATTTGTGTTCAATTTAGAATTGGGAATAGTCAATTAATATCAGTGATATCAGAGTGAAGAGCGATGTCTATTTTAGAGGAACTTAAAACCAACCCACTTCTGTACCCTGAGCGAAGTCGAAGGGTAATCCTTTCCCTTTTTTTGGAAGGGAGGGGAAATCCGCCGGCTGGCGGAAGGGGAGGGTTATTTTGACGAAATTCTAATAAATTTTAATTCATCACCATTTAACCAGATACTATTGAGATAATAATAAAATTTAGAAAAATTTTATTGAAAAGTGGACCGGATAAAAGTGCCTATTATGATTTTTTAAATGGAGGGATTTCGATAGTAAAGTTAGCGCCGTTACCTTTAGGTGTTTGTAGATAGATGTCCCCCTGAAGGTGCTGAATAATACGTTTTGTGATGGCCAGTCCCAGGCCGGTACCCTGCTCTTTCGTTGTAAAAAACGGTGTAAAAACCTGTGTCTGTTTCTCTTTTGGAATTCCCGGGCCCTGGTCTATAATTTCAAACCGTAGCCTGTTTTTGCCCGGTGAAGATATATTTAAGTGAACAGGCTGTTCATTTCCACTCGCCTGAAACGCGTTTAAGATAACATTTAACAAGGCCTGTTCCAATAGTTGAACGTCTGTTTGGAGAATAGTCTGCGGCAGTTCGGAAATGATGAGCTTTGCCCTGCTTGCCTCCGGTAAGCTAAGGCGCAGATGCTCGGTTAAATGTTCTAAATTAAGTGGTTCGATATGTAAATTTGGAGATCGCGAAAAGGTTAAAAAGTCATCAATCAGGCGGTTTAAGCGTTTGATCTCATCGGGAATATAGTTAAAAATTTCATCGTCCTGCGCATCGTATTTTTTTTTGATGACATCGTTAGTGCCTTGAATGATACCCAACGGATTGCGCAGCTCGTGGGCCACGGAAGCGGCCATTGTTCCCAGTTCAACCAGATGTTCCTGATCCTTTAGTTCGGCCTGGTAACGCACACTGCGCTGGATCATCCGGAATAGAAACAGGGCGGTAAAAATTATCAGAATTAGATTAATAAAAGAGAACAGCAGCAGTCGGTTTTTTAAACTGCTAAGGACTGTAAAAAAATCGGCTTTAGCGGCGATAACCAAAACGGCGCTTAAAAACCCATCGATATTTTTCACCGGCGCGTAAGCGCTCATAAACTGCTCGCCGGCAAATTCCCGGATTTCAGAAACCACCGTCAGGCCGGCGAGGGCTTTTTTAAATTCCGCACGCAAAACGGCAGAGCTTGTCTTTTGTTTACTCAGGCTGGGTGGGGAAGAGACTAAAATTTCGCCCTGGGGATTGAGCAGAAGAATGGATTGCAAACTGCTCTTTTGACGGATATCATCCAATTGTTGCTGATAATAAAAGAAAGTAAGAGACGAACTGTCGTCCGGAAGTAAAAGTCCCAGATCAACATCATCGTTAAATTCGGTCATCAATCGGTTGAGGACTTGTTCTACATCAAAAAGGTGGGTTTCTAACTCGCTGTGAAAGCGGACTTCAACCTGCTTAAGGTAAAGCCAGACCAGCAGATTTAAGAATAACACCAGGGCAAAGGCCAACCAGAAAAATAATGAATATGTACCGGAGCGCCGGTTCATTTCCCACCTTTCTCATTAAAGAGTTTCAGCCAGGCCTCTACGTCTACATTTTGCGGCTGGTATTTTTCGGAATTCTCTGCGGATGCTTTTTGGGTTTTCTTCTGCACCGCAAATTGTTTTGCGCTCAGTACGTGCGCGCCCATATCCCGGGCGGTGTAAATGATCTCATTGTCCGAAGAAATTACCGTCCAGCTTTTCGGTGCCGTTTCGTGACGGATAAACTCCCGGATAATGTCATCTGCGGTTTGCGGCTTGCGTGAAAATTTTACACGTATTCCCGCAGGATGCTGCACAGCCGGGAATACTCCCGCTTTGCCATCAAATACCGCGATTATTTTTCCGGATCCGGGTAAAGACGCACGGATATAATTGAGAATTATGGGAAGGGCTCTCTCGGTTTCTCCCTTCTTTAACCAGGCTGCCGCGGCGGGAAGCTTGTGTCCCAGATTGTATCCATCAATAATATAATTCATTTTAAATCCGTTCAATTTCAAATAGATCGTTCGTATCCGGGGCAGTGAACAACAGGAACTCTTTGTTTGTCCCCATGGTGCCATTTCCGCGATTTTTGAGCGAAAATCCATTGCGTACCATTTTTACTCTACATTGCAGAATAACAGGGATTTGTTTCTCTGCCAGAATATAATCAAAAATCAGTTCCATGTCGATTCGGTAATGCAAATAAAACAGAATCTAATGGAATTCATCTTTGCCATATTTGCAGAATAAATGGGACAATCTGACGGCCGTAATCGCATACCTCTGTATTGAATCATAAAAAATCGGTTATTTCCTGTACTGGCATATTTTTTGTCCGTAAAAATGTGGTTTTTAAAGCGAAACCTCTGAATGCCGTTTCGAATAAACCCTGATAGAAAAACTAAAAATGAACCTTTTCTGAATAGGTACGTTTATATCGGCAAGAAAAATATCAGGGAATAAAGATAAGGTCAAGCAGTCTTAAAAATTAATCTACCGCATCGCGGAAACAAAACTAAATAAAGGAGGTTCTTATGTCCGGATATAAAAATTCATTTGCTTATGTTCTCAGCCTGATCACCATCGGAATTGTCGCGGGCGTTGTACTGACAACCGGTTTTAATCTTGATTCTAAAACCATCGCCCGTCCTGCGGAAGAAAAAATTTATCAGGAAGGCTCCGCGGAATCGGCCGGAGTGAATGTCGTCAGCTTTAATCCTAATAATATGTTTGTGGATATGGTAAAAAAAGTACGTCCATCCATTGTTAGTATTTATACCACTAAAAATGTGACCGTTCAGAATAACCCGTTCTTTTTCTTTTTCAGAGATATGCCGCAGGATCAGATTCATAAACCGCTGCAACGAAAACAGACGGGACTTGGCTCCGGTGTCATAATCAGTAGCGACGGGTACATAATTACGAACAATCACGTGATTGAAGATGTGGATGAACTGAAAGTTAAATTAATTGATGGCACCGAGTATAAGGCAAAAATAATCGGAACAGACCCCTCTACGGAAATAGCCCTGGTGAAAATTGATGCCAAAGATTTACCGGTTGCAATGCTGGGAAATTCCGAAAAACTACAAATTGGAGAATGGGTAATGGCCATCGGGAATCCGCTGGAATTAACCTCTACGGTTACAGCCGGAATCGTCAGTGCGCTGCACCGCAGGATTGATGTGGGCCGGCGGAAAGACGGAGTGAGTACCATTGAAAATTTTATTCAGACCGACGCTGCCATCAATCCTGGAAACAGCGGCGGCGCTTTAATCAATCTTAACGGTGAAGTTATCGGCATTAACACGGCGATTGCCACGACCACTAATTATTATATGGGATATGGTTTTGCCGTTCCGATCAATATTGCCAAGAGTGTAATTGATGATCTAAAAAAATACGGCGAAGTAAAACGCGGCTATCTTGGTGTTTATATTGCGCCTGTTGATCCTGTTACGGCGAAAGGGGTTGGTTTAGATAAGCCGGAAGGCGTATTTATAACCAGCATTATTGACGGAAGCGCTGCGGATGAAGCAGGAATTAAGGAAGGTGATGTGGTGCTGAGTGTGGATGGAAAAGACGTGAACCAGCCCAATGAACTGCAGGCGGTTGTGGGTACACACAATCCCGATGAAACGGTAAATCTAAAAATTTGGCGCGATGGCAAAACAAGAATGATAAAAGTGACGTTACAGGGAAAAAGCCCGGATAATGCCGTTGCCGGTACCTCAGAGAAAAAGAATGAGGTAAAAGAAATTGCGGATCTCGGAATGAAGATACGGGATTTAACGGATCGCCAACGAGATATGTATGAAGTTTCCGATGGCGTCTTAATCGCCTCGGTTGATCCGGAGGGCGCTGCCGCTAAAGCACAAATTTCCCGTGGCGATGTTTTACTCTCTGTAAACGGTAAAGTGCTGCAATCCAGTAAAGATTTTTATGATATCGTCTCCGATTTAAAATCCGGAGATGTAATCCGCATAAAATTACGAAGCCTGCGCGGCAGAACTATATTTGACCGCCTTTCATTTTTGCAAATTCCATAACAATTCATTTGGTTTTCAAAAAGGCCCTTTGGAGATAATAACCCAGAGGGCCTTTTTTGTTTTGAGACATACATAAAAAAACATTAATCTGACATTTTGCGGTCATATTGACGTACTTTTTGTATTTTGATTTTTTTAGTATTTCTGTTTCATATTGGTATTCTCTTAAAACATAACAGGTTAGGGCTAATTAAAATAATTGGCACGTACATTGCTCTAAGTGCAGGGATTGAATTTTAGAAATAACATTAAGGAGGAAAATAAAATGGGTAAAATTATTGGAATTGATTTGGGCACAACGAATTCTGTTGTTGCCGTAATGGAAGGCGGAGAACCGGTTGTTATTCCGAACGCAGAAGGTGGACGTACGACGCCGTCGGTTGTTGCGTTTACAAAAAAAGGTGAACGTCTCGTTGGTGCTTCGGCAAAACGTCAGGCGGTAACAAATCCCGGGAACACGATCTTTTCAATCAAGCGTTTTATGGGCCGCTTTTTTAAAGAAGTGGGTTCCGAAATGAATGAAGTCCCGTATAAAATTGAAAGCGGGAACAACGATGTTGTGGTCGTAGATGCCGGAGATAAGAAATATTCACCGCCGGAAGTATCCTCGATGATTCTGCAAAAAATGAAACAGACGGCCGAAGATTATCTTGGTGAGAAGGTAACGGAAGCAGTTATCACGGTTCCGGCATATTTTAATGACGCACAGCGACAGGCTACCAAAGATGCCGGTAAAATTGCCGGTTTGGATGTTAAACGTATTATTAACGAACCGACTGCCGCCTCACTCGCTTACGGAATGGATTCGAAGAAAGAAGAAAAAATTGCCGTTTTTGATCTTGGCGGCGGAACTTTCGATATTTCCATCCTCGAAATTGGCGATGGTGTATTTGAAGTAAAATCTACCAATGGGGATACCCATCTTGGTGGTGATGATTTTGATCAGCGTATTATCGACTGGATGGCGGATGAATTTAAAAAGGATGAAGGCATCGATTTACGTAAAGACCCGATGGCCTTGCAACGTTTGAAAGAAGCAGCTGAAAAAGCAAAAATTGAGTTATCTTCTTCAAAGCAGACCGAAATCAATCTGCCGTTTATCACTGCAGGCGAATCCGGCCCGAAACATTTAACGCTGTCGTTATCCCGCGCAAAATTTGAGCAGTTAGTGGATGATTTGGTTCAGCGTTCCATCGAACCGTGTAAAATTGCGTTAAAAGATGCCGGTATGAAAACTTCCGAAATCGATGAAGTAATTCTCGTTGGCGGTTCAACACGAATTCCCAAAATCCAGGAAGTTGTACAACAGTTTTTTGGAAAAGAACCGCATAAAGGTGTGAATCCCGATGAAGTTGTAGCCATTGGAGCCGCAATTCAGGGTGCCGTATTAACCGGTGAAGTAAAAGACGTTCTTCTTCTTGATGTAATTCCTCTGTCTTTGGGGATTGAAACCCTGGGCGGTGTGGCTACCAAGCTGATTGAAGCCAATACGACGATTCCGTCTAAGAAACAGGAAGTCTTTTCAACGGCTGCGGATAACCAGACCACGGTTGAAATTCACGTGCTGCAGGGTGAACGTCAGATGGCGGTTGATAACCGTACACTTGGTAAGTTCATTCTGGATGGTATTCCACCATCACCGCGTGGTATTCCGCAAATCGAAGTGACCTTTGATGTGGACGCCAACGGTATTTTAAATGTAGCGGCCAAAGATAAAGCGAGCGGAAAAGAACAGAGCATCCGAATCGAATCTTCCAGCGGATTAACCGAGCAGGAAATCGAAAAGATGAAAAAGGAAGCCACTGCACACGCGGCTGAAGACAAGATCAAGAAAGAAGCGATTGAAACCAAGAACCTCGCGGATACCACCATTTATCAGACCGAAAAACAGATGAAAGAAATGGAAGATAAAATGGAAGCCGAGGATAAAACAAAACTGGAGACTGCTTTAGGCCGTCTGAAAGAAGCGCAGAAAAGCGAGAATACCGATGAAATGAAATCGGCTGTCGAAGCGGTTAACAGTACCTGGAATGAGATTGCACAGAAGCTCTATGCACAGGCCGGACCACAACCGGGGCAGCCTGGTGCTGAGCAGGCCCAGCCGGGTGCAGAACAGGCACAGGCCGGCGCAGGTGCCGGAGAAGCAGCTTCGGAAGAGGGCAAGGTGGAAGACGCCGAGTACGAAGTTGTGGATGAAGATAAAAAATAAATAAAAAATGCAATAACCCTAAAAGGCCTCTGCTTTCCGCAGGGGCTTTTTTATTTTTTCCAACCTTTGGCCGTTTCGGCACCAAGACCAATTGGAAATCCCAGCAGGGTAACGCCTGCGGTTAATCCGTCCCACTGCCCAAACCCCAGATAAAAGCCTGGGTTAAAGCCTGCGAATTCAATCAAACCGGGGTAAATATTAATCCGGGCATTCAGTAAACGCGGGCCGGTTAATAAAATGGATGTTAACAGGGAATTGTTTTTGTCATAAAAGAAGCCAAGAGCGCCGTCTGTGGAGGGGGTAATAAAGCGTGCCTGATGTTCGATATTTTCCTCAAGACGGTTCACCACCGTACCAGCCCCAAACGAAAAATGCTGGTTTCCTTTAAAGGTGTAACTCAATCCACCGATGCCGTAAATCCCGTAATAAAAGAAAATATCCCAGCTGGGATTTAAGGTATATTTAAACGTAAACTGCAACCCGGCATTTTCCAGGTATTGATTAAAAGGATTAAACACCGGTTGCAGAGACCAGTCATACATACGTACCGTGCGGCTAAAGAATTCTTTCACTGCATCAAAACTGAACAGAACAAATCCCAGCGGATTAAAAATAAGCAGATCGGCGATCGGATCCACATTCGTCAGACGGGAATGGTTGTTTTCCAGAGCTTCGTTCATAATCTGGTAAGCAGTTGTGGTCATAAGAGAAAGCAGTCGGGGATTGGGGTAGCCGTGAAAATCATACCATTCGGACATGCGTACCCACAGCATTCCACTACCGATGATATGATGCCCATAATTCGGAACCCATTGGGCCTGGTTTGGTTTTAAGCTGGCCGGGAAAATTTCCTGCCTTAAAAAACGGTTCCAGCCGTAACGACTGATGTGGTAGGCAGGCTTTGAAACGTTTTCCCAAATATTGCGGAAGCCCTGCCGGTAATCCAGTTTGAAAATATTAATGGTTTCCCCATTGTTTTCGTGGCCGCCGTTTCGCAATACATCATAAGCGCCGTTAATAAATGTAAGTGCCGGGGAGAGCAGACGCTCGGAACCATAGGAAATTTCAGGATGATAAAAAAAGTATTTCTTTCCCTGGTTCTGAGCCTGAAGAGGTAAGAAATTTAGAGCGATCAAAAAGAGGAAAAAAGGTCTGTATTTCATAGAAACTGAATATTTTTAGTAAAGGATTATTGGTTCCGGCCACTTATCTATTTGTGTAATTGGTTTACGTTTAATATACAGGATTTTGGTATGAGTTCATATTTTGTTGTAATTTTTGTTGCTTTCAGATTGCTATAGTCTGACTTGAAAGTTGATACCTGATACTTTAACTTATACAACTCTTAATACTGGCGTTACTTAAAAAGGAACTTAAAATGGCAGGCAATGTAGTCTCTTTTGATGATGAAAAACTTATTTTAGTGGATGAATATGATAATATCACCGGGTACGAAAGTAAAGATTTTTGTCATAACGGAAACGGTGTTTTACACCGGGCCTTTTCCATATTTATCTTTAATGATAAGAATGAACTGCTCTTACAGCAGCGTCACGCGGATAAGCGCCTATGGGGCGAATACTGGTCCAATACCTGCTGCAGCCATCCCAGGAAAGGCGAAAGCTATTCACAGGCGGTAGCGCGGCGGCTAAAGGAAGAAGTGGGACTGGATGTTCCATTGCGATATTTATATCGTTTTCAGTATCAGGCTTCTTTTGGTGAAAAGGGCAGCGAAAACGAATTGTGTTCCGTTTACATCGGCCGTGCGAATAGCGAACCCAAAATAAATGATACGGAAATTATGGATTGGAAATATATTTCCATAACCGATTTAAACCGCGATATGCTGCTAAATCCCGAACGTTACACCCCCTGGTTTAAAATGGAATGGGAACGTTTGACCCGCGAATATTTAAGTGAAATTTATGCGCTCTGATCGATTTATTTGTGGAAGTGTTAAAAACTCATTAATTCTTTCAGTTTTCCGGCCTGCCTTCGGGATACATTGATTTCTTTCTTATCTTTTAATACAACCTTTAAAGTGCCGTTGAACCAGGTTTCAATCTTTAATATCCAATTAATGTTTAGTATTTGTTTTCTGTTGGCTCTGAAGAAGACGGCCGGATTTAATCTTTTCTCAAGATAATTTAAAGTTCGTGGAATCATCGGTGATTCGTTTCCAAAACAGACTTTTGAGTAGTTACCGTCAATTTCAAAATATTTTATCTCATCTAATTTTACGAACCAGCATTTAGTGCCATCTTTAATAAAAAACTGTTCGGTTCTGTAAGAATCTGTTGTTTTACTTTCATCCTTTTCACCCATAGAAATTTTAGTTAGAGACTCTGCAAGTCTTTCGCTGTCAATCGGTTTAAGTAAATAATCAAGCGCATTAAATTCAAATGCTTTTAGTGCATATTGATCATAGGCTGTTGTAAAGATGACGATTGGGACAAACTCTAATTCCTCCAGTAAATCGAAACCGGATTTACCGGGCATTTGAATATCCAGAAATATAACATCCGGTTTCTTCTCCTCAATTACAGTTTTTGCCTGTTCCGCGTTAGCCGCTTCGCCAATGATTTTTATTGTCGTTCTTGTCGAAAGAAGTCTTTTTAATTCATTGCGAGCTAATCGGGAATCATCAATTATAATTACATTCATAGTTTTCAGTTCAATGGAATATTAAATTTTGTGGTTACAATATTTTTTTGGGTTTGCTTTAATGTCACCTTTGCGTCATTTCCAAACATCAATCGTAGTCTTTCCGAAATGTTTTTAATCCCCAGTTTTGTGCTTTCCACTTTTTCTTTAATCGTGCCCGTATTTGAAATTTCTATAATTGCATTTTTATCCTGACTAAAAATCTTAATGCTAATTGTCCCGCCGTCAACTTGCTCCCAAAGCCCGTGTTTAACAGCATTTTCAACCAGTAACTGAATTGACATTGAAGGAACTTCGATATTCAATAGGTTTTCATCAACTTCAATCGAATAGTGGAGTCTTTCTTCGAGATGAATGGACTGCAGTTTTAAATAATCTTTAACAATTTCAAGTTCGTGCTGAATAGTCTCTTTTCCCGAATCATTGTGTTTAATGGAATATCTTAAAAGATTAGAAAGATGGGTTATCATATCGCTTGCTTTTCCGGGGTTTTCAAATATCAACGAACGAATGTTATTTAAACTATTAAAAATAAAATGCGGATTTATCTGAGATTTTAACGAGTCCAGCTGTGCTTTTTGTGCAATGACTTCGAGCTGCCATTTCTCAATTTCACGCTGTCTGTTCTGTTTTATAAAAGCGGTCACTAAATAAACAGCCAGCCAAACAGCGACAATGAAGCTTTCATTTAAAAAATAGTAAAAAAACATTTTAAAACTATATTGTTCCCAGGTAATTAATTTAAAAGGTTGAAGCATTAAACCGGAAGTAACCATATTGGCAGCTGCTGGGATAATAATAACAGAAAGGAGCGCTGTAGAGATAATTTTTAGGACTGAAAGATTTAATAAATCTGTTTTTATGATATAGTTTCTTAATAAATGAGTCATAACAAGAAGAAGACTCGTTTTGATAAATAGGACAGGAAACCATTTTAAGACATTTTGATTGTAATTAGCCATTATAATTAATCCAATGGCTAAATATATGCCCCATCCTAATAGTTGAAAAATCCAGTAGGTGATTTTAGTTTTCATCGCATAGTTATAATTTACAGAATTAACAGCCGGCCACTTTTATTCGAATAAAGTTTTATTTAAAAGCAGATTGACAAGGGAAACTATTTTCTTAATTGCCCTTGCCAATCCGAAATTTTGTTTTATGAATTTATTTTTTTAAAAAGGCCTTCATCGTAGAAGAATACCATTTAAAATCATCCCACATTATAAAATGTTTACCCTTATTAGTCAATACTATTGTATGATCTTTAACATTACTAAATTGTAATTCATACAGTTTTAATGTGCTCTCTTTTGTTGCACCGTAGTTTTTATATGCAATCCAAGCCCCAAATACCAAAACCGGAGCTTTAATCTTTTTAACATTTTCCCGAATGTCAGTTACCATCATTTCAAACATAGATTGATTTAACGTCCTTTTGTCAGATTCTTTTGTCCATTTAAGTAAAACAGGAATTTTTTCTTCACGAATTGTCATGGTACTAAATAACTGTTTTAACTGTGCATCCGTCATTCCGTTTTCGCGTGGAGCAAAATCATTATCATAATTGAATGATTTTTTGGCCATCTCCATTTGTGATTGGGGCGTGGCTTTAGGATTGTATATTGCGGATAAATAGGGTACTCCGTCAACACTGACTACTTTTGAAACCAATTCCGGGTATTCCGAAGCCAGCCATAAGGCGAGAAAACCTCCCATACTGTGGCCAACAAGTATTACAGGTTCAAGATGATTTGTTCTAATATATTTGGCAATCTCGTCTTTTAGATTAGATAAAAATTTTTCTTTTTTAACAGGAGTTTGCCCTGCAAATCCTGCTATCTGTATAACATGACATTGAAAATCCGATTTGAGATAGTCGACTGTTTCATCCCAAACGCTTTTATTTGACGCATAGCCATGAATAAAAATAATTGGTTTTCCTTGTCCTGTTACTTCGGTATCAAAATAAGTTGCTTCTGCCTTTAGCGGATGTAATAAAAAAATGAAGCTGAATATTATAATACTTAAAATAAGGGTTGATTGCTTTTGTAAATTCATTTTAATCTCCGTTGATTTAAATTTTCTGTTGGAATCTACCAAAGGGAAAAGAGTTTATGTGATGAAATATGATAACAGGTTATAAAACATGAAGAGCGGCAACTATTGATGATAAAATTAATAATGACAAGGTGCGTATGTCCGCGGTGAACGCGCTGTACTGTCTTAATGAACTAGAATATTGAAATCCGAAATTGAGATTAAGCCCTTATCTCAATTGGGAAATCTGCCAGGCCCCTGTGCAATACGATAGAATGCTGGCAATTTTTTTAAATGGTATCAAAACGATTGTTCAATTTAAAAGATAAAAAATAAATTTTACTTTCAAAAGATAGTTTCTTTACTTATTTTGTTAACAAAACTAACGAACTAATATCCATCCTTTCTATTTCGACAACAGAAAAAATATAAGTAGTTTAACTAAATCAGAAAGGGAAACAAATGCGTATTCTTATTCACCAGGATTATGACAAGCTTAGCAAGTGGGTTGCACACTACACGGCGCATAAAATAAACGAAGCTGCGCCGACCGCAGACAAACCGTATGTTCTTGGTCTTCCCACCGGTTCTTCGCCAATCGGAACATATAAAGAACTGGTTTCGCTACATAAGCAGGGAAAAGTATCCTTTAAAAATGTGGTAACATTTAACATGGATGAATATGTGGGAATTCCGGAAGATCATCCCGAGAGCTATCACTATTTTATGCATCATCATTTATTTTCACATATTGATATTCCCAAAGAAAACATCAATATTTTAAATGGAAATGCTGCAGACCTCGAAGCAGAATGCGCCCGCTATGAAGAAAAGATTAAAAAAGCAGGCGGCATCGATTTGTTTTTAGGCGGAATTGGTCCGGACGGGCATATTGCTTTTAATGAACCCGGTTCTTCTCTTTCCTCACGCACCCGCATAAAAACGCTGACCTTTGACACCATTCAGGCGAACTCAAGATTCTTTGATAATGATATAAACAAGGTGCCTAAAACGGCTTTAACGGTTGGTGTCGGTACGGTTATGGACGCCAAAAAACTGCTCATTATTATCAGCGGATACAACAAAGCAAGGGCACTGCAAAAGGTCGTGGAAGACGGTGTGAATCATATGTGGACCGTTTCGGTGCTGCAACTGCATAACCATGCGATGATTGTCTGTGATGATGATTCAACAATGGAATTAAAGGTAGGTACGGTACGCTATTTTAAGGATATTGAAAAAAAAGCGCTGGAAAACCTTCCGGGATAAGTTGTCATCCTTTGTTTAACTTAAATAGTTCCCCAGAGCTTGCCCCGGGTGGTATTCATAGATTAAAGATGATCAAAGATTTTTATTTTGGGTTTCATAAATAACATCTGAAATTTACGCAGGGATTTCAGGATTCTGATTCTGCGGCCGAATTTCTTGGCAGCTGTAATTAAGAATTTTTCTTCGATCCCAAAGTAGCTTTTAAAAATAGAATAAGGGGCTGCCATTTGATCAAGATGCTCTTTTTCCTGATCAAGCACCTGCAGAACCTCCTCTCTGCTAACAATGCCCTCTCTTGCATCAACGCATGCTTCACCGGTGGTGATAGTGGTATTGTTTGCCTGCCGGAAATAAAAAGTAGCTGCGTCGTGAAAAATACAGTCGTGATGTGAATGAAGATTGTCTCCTTCCGGTCTGCGCCAGTTGGCCTCTTTTACGAGAATCTGTTTCATCTCTTTTTCCCGGTAATCATGGAAGGCAAAAAACTGTAAGCTTAAGGGCAGGGCATCTGTACCGGGAAGGGGAATACTGTCCGGATAAATATCCAAAGCAGCCGTTTCGGAAAACCCCAAATTACGCAGCCAGCCGCGCATATGTTTTGTTTTGGCGGGGCGTTCCTGCCGCCGTGTTTTTTCTGTTGAATACGGCATAAGCATTGTCGCGATAGAGACAGCACCGGACATGGGACTGGTTTCCGGTGATAAATCGCGCAGCAGCTGCCCCCGGTCTGCTCCAAGTATATAAAAGGGGATATGCTGTTCAATCGCTGTTTTTCTGGTAATGGCCGTGCAGAGTCCTGTACATAATTCACATAATTTCCCTTTTTGTATAGCGTTTTTAAAACCATTTTCTATGTCTTCAGAAGTGGCGTCATAAATAAGGTGATCAATCTTCAGACTCTCTGCAACCCTCTTACTGTTATCTAAGGCAAATTCTGACGGCATAAAACCAAAATTAACGGTGAGCGCTAACACTTTGCACGTATAATGCGTTTTAAGTTTATGAACGATATAGGAGCTGTCTTTTCCCCCGGAAAACCCAACAACGACATCATATTTATATTTGCCTTTATGCTGGTTCAGGTGATCGGAAAAGAATTTTCCCCAGCGTTCAAAATCCCGTAATTTGTCTTTTACTGTGTCATAGAAACGACAGTAATTGCAGACTCCATTTGTATCAAAATTGGTGATACCATAATTTTCGGGCAGGCCACAGCGTGTACATTTATTAAGGCTCATTCTGGACTCCCTTTAAAAGAGGGTGGTTCAAAGAAGAAAGGCGAACAAAGTATACAAAGTGCTCAGGAAGGATACAAACATTTTTTCTAAAATTAACGGGTAACTTCAATATGCGGGGTTGGCGTTATTTCAAACTGAAACTTGTGCAAAAGAGAGAGCTGGTTTTATTCGCCGATAATTTTCACCAGAACCCGTTTGCGGCGCCGGCCGTCAAATTCGGCATAATAAATCTGTTCCCAGGGGCCAAAATCAAAACGTCCGTTCGTAATGGCTACAACTACTTCGCGACCCATCACCTGTCGTTTTAAATG
>JANTFQ010000018.1 GCA_024763405.1 Calditrichaceae bacterium | reverse complement strand
CCGCTTCTAGAAAAAGCACCTTTAAACGGCGGAATTTTGTATCACACCGAATATTTACAACTGCTGCGAACCGGTATCGGGGGGGGAAATGTAAATTTGGTGTTTGATGCCTATTTAAAAAATCAGCATCCCGATTTGGTGTTAAATATTGGATTGGCCGGTTCTTTAACACCGGAATATGAACCGGGTATGATTTTTTCTATTCAAGAGGTGCAGTACGAAAAATCAGAGACGGTTTTTAAACTTGCGAAACTGTCAGCGGAAATCCCGTTTCCCGCCGCCCGCTTACTGACGGTTGATGAAGCGGTGACGGAAGAACGGCTCAGGGACAGCCTGTATAAAAAATTCACTTCGGATTTGGTTGACATGGAAGCCTACTATCTGGCCCGGAAATGCAGAACTAAAGGCATACCCTTTTGCAGTATTAAAATTATTTCGGACCGGGCGGACCATGCCACAAAACAGATCTTTATGGAAAATTATAAAGAGAAAAGCAGAACCCTTTGTGCCGCGCTCAGGCCTTTTCTTCCACTCATTTAAAACCGAAAATGCCCTTGGGACAGATAATGCCATCCGAAACTAAAATTACCTTCTCGGTCATTATTCCGGTGTACAACCGGGCGGCGATCATTTCCCGCGCCATTGAATCCGTGCTGCGGCAAACCATTCCACCCGCTGAACTTATCGTGGTAGATGACGGATCGGAAGATGAGACCGCGTCTGTCTTAAAACCGTATCTACCGCAGATTAAAATAATACGACAGGAAAACAAGGGTGTTTCAGCCGCGCGTAACGCGGGAATTCGTGCCGCTTCGGGGGAGTGGATTGCCTTACTGGACAGCGATGATGAATGGCTGCCGCAAAAACTCGAATTGGCCGGGCGCTATATTCAGGCGCACCCGGATTGTAAAATATTTCAGGCAGAAGAAATCTGGATGCGCAATGGACGCCGGGTAAATCCTAAAAACAGGCATAAAAAACAAGGCGGTTTTATCTATAAAGAGAGTTTGCCCTTGTGTATTGTTTCACCTTCGGCCGTGGTCATTAAACGCAGCCTGTTCACAGAAATCGGATTTTTTGATGAAACGCTGCCTGTCTGCGAGGATTATGATCTCTGGCTGCGGGTTTCCCGCAAATATAAAATTGGCCTGGACGTACATCCCGGAATTGTTAAATACGGCGGTCACGGCGATCAATTATCCCGTAAATTCTGGGGCATGGATCGATTCCGGATTCTGGCCATGGAAAAGCAACTGGCCGACCCGGAGCTTCCGGATGAACTACGTAAATGGACGTTAGAGGAAATTCTCTCTAAGCTGTCTGTCTTAATTGAAGGCTATGAAAAACATGGACGTGACAGCAGGAACTTGCAAAAAAAACGAACACAGTATGCCAGGGAATTGTCTAAGCTTTAGCAACTGGTTTCCTGAAGAAAACATGTAAAACGGGCCAGAGTCCAATCAAATACCCTGCTAAAAAAAGCGGCCAGGGATAAGAATCGGGAATGCCTCCCTGCACAACATGTTTAGTTTGCCAGAAGAAACTCGCCAAAATTAACCCGGCGCCCGACAACACTATTTTCCATTCTGTCCGGGTGAATATTTTTCTTGGAAAACGCTGTGGACGGCGTAAAACCAGAAATGAAACCACAATTAATCCGGTACTGACCAAAGCCGGGGCCAGCCAGGGCGCAATCCACGGGACGGGGATTAAAAATAGAATATCCCATTCTAACCAGAATCCGGGCCAGCCGATAAACAAAAACAGCCAGCCATAATAAGCCAAATCCCAAATTCCGAAAACAAAGCAGAACAGAGCAAAACGTTCCTTAAAAGTTTGACCGTTTAATCGGGCGGCGGCCCATATCATAATTAAAGTAGCCGCTTCCCGTCCGGTTTCAATGAGGGCAATCTGTGATGGAATGGGTATCATCGGAAATTGAAATCCGGTAGGATAATAAAGCAAACGCAGATAAACGACGATGGCAGATTCCAGATAGGCCATTGCCAGGGCAAACAGGGCGTAAAAAAAAATCTTTTTAAAGGTTACTTTTTTAGTCTCCATTTTTCCCGCGGATTTAGACAGACTTCATATTTTCTCCAGATGCGAGGCAGACACAAGATAAAACCTTTTCGCCCACGTGTCCATCAAAAAATCGAAAAGGTATATGCGCATACAGGTATTTTTTTATTTAGATATTGTGATACCACCAGCGTGTTTGTACTTTTTTTTATTCAGGCTCTAATGCTTTTATTTATTCAACCGACCCTTGTATTAAGGAATTGTATTAGAATAAGGTGTATTTATATTTAAAACACAGGAATATTTTTTACCAGCTTTAGCGCCGCTATTGTTAGAGTGAAAAATAAGGAGGGGGCATGTTTTTTAAGAATTGGAACGTCATCACAAAGGTAATCGTCTCTTTCGCCTTGGCCACCGCATTCTTTATCGTTGTGGGAATAGTCGGAATATCAACCAATTCCGTTTTGTATGTTTTTGGTATAATTGCGCTTGGAGTGGTAATTGCAATTCTTATTGCCACCTATTTATATAAAACCATTCATTCGGCTACTCAAAAAACATTGCAGTTTACGCGGGATATTGCCAGCGGGGATTTCTCACGGAGGGCCGATGTAACTATAGAAGATGAATTCGGCCAAATACAAATGGCATTAAATGAAATGGCCGATAAATTGGAAGATATGTTAATCACTATTGCCGGTCATGCCCGGAAATTAGCGGAGGCTTCTGTTGAAACCCAGAAATTAGCAGAAAGTTTTAATACCAGCGCACAGGATATGAACGAGCATGCGGCCGGAGTGGCTTCGGCATCCGAAGAGATGAGTGTAAATATGAACTCGGTTTCCGCTGCTACAGAAGAAGCATCCACCAATATCGGGGTGGTTGCCTCCAATACCGAAGAGATGACGGCTACCTTTAGTGAAATTACCGCTAATTCCGAGCAGGCAAAACACATCACCAATGATGCCGTCCACAGTGTGCAAAAGGCTTCGGATAAGGTGAATGAATTGGGGGAGAATGCCCGGGCCATCAGCAATGTTGTAGACGTCATCATGGAAATTGCCGGACAAACCAAATTGCTGGCGCTCAATGCCACCATCGAAGCGGCGCGGGCAGGTGAGGCCGGGAAGGGCTTTGCCGTGGTCGCGAATGAAGTGAAGGAACTGGCTAATCAAACCGGGAATGCAACGGAGGAAATTGAAAAGAGTATCGGCGCGATTCAGGCTTCCAGCACGGACACAGTAAACGAAATAGGCGCTATAAATAAAGTGATCGGCAAAGTGGACAAGATTGTAACCTCCATCGCTTTGGCTGTGGAAGAGCAGAATAATGCGACACGCGATATAACTTCCAATATTTCACAAGCTTCGGAAGGAATGCGGGAAACGGCCCAAAATGTGGCCCAGTCCAGCGATGCCTCCCAAATGATTGCCCGGGATATTCTGCAGGTTTCGTCGGGAAGCCAGCGCATTTTTACCGAGAGTAACACATTAACGAAAAAAGCACAAACTCTGGATGCCATCAGCCAGGAATTGAAACAACTGGTACAGGGCTTTACCTTTTCAGAGCAAACCCGTTCCCGGTGACGGACGCATAAAAAAAATCTGAATAGAACCCAAAGTCCTGCCTCATACGATACTGAATCATTCTAATCCCTTTCCTCCCTCGTTATTCTCCAACCCTTGTTTGAAACGGCATAATGATAAAAAAATGAAACCAGCCTGCAGCTGAATTATCTCTAATTAGAGCCTGTCCTTAAAGTCAAGGCATAATGAGAATTTTTATGATTCTTTCTGTCGTCATAAATACCCCATCCCCCACAAAGTGGCCACTTCGTGATACCCTCTTCGCCTACGAGGCTGTTGCAGAAAGGGATTCAATCATAAGATTTCTTCTCAGACTCAGATTCAATCCTCCTTTTCGTTCGAAAAGACAGGCCTTCTGTGTCATTTCGAGTGAATTTCGAAGAAATAAGCGAGAAATCTTAGAAACTGCAATAGCCTGACAAGGAGAAGGGGAGCGTTCTTTTCTTCCTCACCTTTCAGGAGAGGAAGGCCTGTCCCGATACTTCGGGGGTGAGGTTCTAGAGTTCTTTAAAGACAGACACTAATTCATCAGTATCCGGTTTAGAATTGGAAAAAGTCAATTAAAGTTAGTGATATCAATGTGAAGAGCGCTGTCTGTTTTATAGGAACTTAAAACCAACCCACTTCTGTACCCTGAGCGAAGTCGAAGGGTAATCCCCTCCCTTTTTTTTGGAAGGGAGGGGAAATCCGCCGGCTGGCGGGAGGGGAGGGTTATTTTGAAGAAATTCTAATAAATTTTAGATCATCAACATTTAACCGGACACTATTGACACTAATTAAAAATCCAATTCTCTAAACAATCTATCCATACTGCCGACATTAGTAGAAGATACCGGTTTTTAAAAGAAAAAGGTTTAACCATAACACACGGGTGCTCCAAATGAAAAAAGAAATTACCATTTTACATCTCGAGGATGAAGAGCAAATTGTAAAAATAGTTCAAAGAATTTTACAAAAAGACGGCCTCAATGCGCGCAGTATCCAGGTACAAACAAAATCGGAATTTCTGGAAGCCCTGAAAAAGAATGAAATCGATCTGGTTATTGCCGATTATTCCTTGCCGAACTATAACGGATTAAGCGCTCTGCGTTCCTTGCGTGAGTGCGATACAGAAACACCGTTCATTCTGTTTTCCGGTTCCATTGGCGAGGAAAAAGCAATTGCCAGTCTGCGCGAAGGAGCCACGGACTATGTACTTAAGGAAAATATTAATGCGCTCGGGCCAGTGGTTATCCGCGTGCTCAGGGAAAGCGCGGTACGAAAAAAGCAACTCAAAGCGCAGCAAGCTCTGGAACAGAGCCAGAAAAATTTAAACCTGATTTTGGATAAGATGCCTATTGGCGTCATATTAATTGACCGCGAAAGTCAGAAAATTGTAGATATTAATCCCAAAGCGGCCAGCATCTTTGGAAACCCGCGTGAAGAAATAATTGGGAATATATGCCATAATTATATTTGTCCCAAAGAACAGGGGAACTGCCCTATAATCGATTTAGGGCAGGATGTGGACAATTCCGAAAAGATTGTTTTAACCGCCGCAAAGGAAAAAATACCCGTACTGAAAAGCGTGGTTCCGATCATGGTGGACGGACGTCCGCATCTCCTGGAAAGTTTTGTGGATATTTCGCAGCAGAAAAAAATGGAATCCGAAGTGACCGAATTTGGAAAAATCATCGACGAATCTCTCAATGAAATATATATTTTTGATACAGAAAATTTGGCCGCTCTACGGCTCAACCGCGGCGCACAGGAAAATATGAAACTTACGGATGAAGATTGCGGAACGTTAACCATTTTTGATGTGGTGGCCGGATTCACCATGGAAAAATTTAAAGCGTTTACGGAACCGCTGAATAGCGGTAAAGTGCAAAAGATAACCATTAACACCGTTCATAAGCGCAGGGATGGAAGCACGTATCCGGTGGAATCCGTACTGCAACTCTCAACCTATAGGGGCCAACCGGCCTATGTCGCCATTGTCACCGATATTTCCGAACGTAAAGAAGCGGAGAAAATGCTGCAGCTGGTAATAAATACCATACCGGTGCGTGTTTTCTGGAAGGATAATTCATTAAAATATTTGGGCTGTAACCAGTCTTTTGCAAATGATGCCGGTTTTTCTTCTCCCGAAGAAATTATCGGTAAAACGGATTTTGAACTGGGCTGGAAAGAGCAGGCCGAGAAATACCAGGCTGATGATCGGGTTGTAATTGACGAACGCCTTCCGAAGCTGAACTATGAAGAACTCCAGACTACCCCGGCCGGAGAGCAGATTTGGCTGAAAACCAATAAAGTACCGCTCGTGGACGCCATGGATCAGGTGAAAGGCGTGCTGGGAACCTACGATGATATTTCTTCCCGGAAACGAGCTGAAAAAATCCAGCAAGCCATGTTCGAAATTTCCGACGCCAATATGAAAATTAAAGAAGATACCGCCTTCTATTCATTTATACAGCTGCAGTTAAGTACACTCCTGGATACATCAAATTTTATCATTGCCATGTACGATAAGCAAACCGATACATTGTCCGTAAAATATATGCAGGATAAAATGGACCGTATTGAGGACTACAGGAATATTCCGGCGAAAGGTTCATTGAGTGCCTATGTCATTAAGCAGCAAAAGGCGATGCGCTTTAATGAAGGTGAAATGAAATCCTTTTTGAAAAAAGAAAAAATAAAGGGGGTTGGCACCCTCGCAAAATCATGGCTGGGAGTACCCCTGGTTTTGGATAATGAATCCATTGGTTTGATGATTGTACAAAGTTATACGCATTCGGATTTATACGATGAAGAGGATCTACATCTGATGGAATTCGTAGCCGGCCAGTTGGCCGAATCCATAAATCGTAAGCAAATTGAAAATAAAGTATACCAGCTCTACCGTTCTGTTGAACAGAGTCCCGTCTCGACGGTCATCACGGATTTGGATGGAACCATCCAGTATGTAAATCCTAAGTTTTGCCAGGTAACCGGATACGGTAAAGACGAGGCTATCGGCCAGAATCCGCGTATTTTAAAATCCGGTGAGATGCGGACCGAAGAATATAAAGAATTATGGGAGACCATAAAAAATGGCCATGTCTGGCGCGGCCGCTTTCATAACAGAAAGAAAAATGGCACTCTGTTTTGGGAAGACGCCACCATTGCACCCATTAAAAATGATCAGGGAGAAACAACCCATTTTCTGGCGGTTAAGGAGGATATCAGCGAGTGGGTGGAAACCGAAGAAAATATAAAAAGACTGAATCAGCAAAACACTACACTGCTGGCCACCTTCCCTTCTATTTTAATGGTAATGAATGCCGAGGAGCAGGTCATCCGCTGGAACCAGCAGGCAGCTGAAGTCTTTAATCTGGATTGGCAGCAGGTACGCCATCAGGTGTTTCATTCCCTGCCTATTGACTGGGCCTGGGGCGATATTGTAGATGGTATCAGTATGTGCCGGGACCAGAAAAAGATAATTCATCTTACCGATGTCTCTTTCGAACGAAAAGACGGCGTCAGCGGATTCCTGAATGTATCCATAGCGCCTTTTACGGATGAAGAATCCATTCTGGACGGTTATTTGATTCAGGCCGAAGACATTACGGAAAAGAAGATAGCCGAGGGGCAACAGGCGCATACGCAAAAATTAGAATCCATCGGACAATTGGCGGCGGGAATCGCGCACGAAATCAATACGCCAACACAGTATATCGGCGATAATACGCATTTTCTCAAAGACTCTTTTGATGATTTAAATACGCTGTTCGAAGTTATTAAAGAAATGCAGAATTCCGCAGAAGATCCCGACCAATTGTCAGCGCTCCTGAATAAAGCTGCGTCCATCGCCGATGAAATCGATCTGGACTTTTTAATGGAAGAAATTCCCACAGCCATTGAACAATCTCTGGACGGCATCGGAAAAGTGAGTAAAATTGTAAAAGCAATGAAGGAGTTTTCGCACCCGGGCAGTAAGGACAAAACCCTGGTCGATTTGAACCGCGCTATCCAGAATACCATAACCGTTTCCCGGAATGAATGGAAATATGTGGCAGATTTGAAAACTGAATTTGATGAAACGTTAAAAGAAGTGCCTTGTTTTCATGATGAATTTAACCAGGTAATTCTGAATATTATTATCAATGCCGCCCATGCCATCGGCGATACCATCAAAGAAGGGGATTCTAAAGGAACGATCACGGTGCAGACCTTCCGTCGCGAAAAAGCGGCCGAAATCCGACTTACGGATACGGGCACGGGAATTCCGGAATCGATTATTAAAAAAATATTTGATCCCTTCTTTACCACCAAAGAAGTAGGTAAAGGCACGGGACAAGGTCTGGCGATTTCCTACGATGTTATTGTAACTAAACATAACGGAACCCTTGAAGTGGAAAGTGAACCGGGCAAGGGCACCACTTTTATTATACAGCTTCCTCTGGATGAGTAAATTATTTTTACTCAAAAAGTGATGGATATGAAAGGAAATAAAATGCGAACCTGGAATCGGAAAATAGCGATGAATCTTCGCAAAACAACCGTTGTTATTTTCTTGTTTTCTGTACTGAATGTGATGCTGCTTTCCGCTGCTGTCCAACCGGTTAAAATCGGGGTGCTGGCCAACCGCGGCCGCTTTGAATGTATGCAGCGCTGGGCGCCCACGGCAATTTACCTCTCCCGTGCCATTGAGGGCTATAAATTTACGATTATCCCGCTCCTCTTTGATGAGGTGGAACCGGCGGTTTCAGATCATACACTCGATTTTGTCCTGGCCAATCCCAGCATTTATGTGGATTTGGAGATCCGTTATGGCGCCGGTCGGATTGCAACCCTGAAGAATTTACGTTCGGGAAAACCTTTTACGGAATTTGGCGGCGTTATTTTTTATAAGGCTGGCCGCAAAGATATTAAGTCCTTAGAAGATTTAAAAGAGAAATCGTTTATGGCGGTTAATGAAAATTCTCTCGGCGGCTGGCAGGCGGCCTGGCTTAAATTTAAAAAGGACGGGATCGATCCGTATAAAGATTTTAAATCCCTGCAATTTGCGGGCACGCATGATGAAGTAATCGATGCCGTTCGGGAAGGGCGGGCCGATGCCGGCGCGGTTCGCACGGATGCGCTGGAGCGGATGGCGGCAGCGGGTAAAATAAATTTAAAGGATTTTGAAACTTTTCCCCATCTGAATCACAAAAAAACAGAACTATTTCCCTTTCTGCACAGCACCGATTTATACCCGGAATGGCCATTTGCCCGTATCGGTTTTACCACGGATTCCCTGGTACAGAAAGTGGCGATTGCGCTGCTGAAAATGCCCGCTTCAAGTCCGGCGGCAACGGCAGCCAAATGTGTCGGCTGGTCGGTACCGCTCAGCTATCAGCCGGTTCGTGAATGTATGAAAACGCTTAAAATTGGTCCCTTCAGGCATTACGGTGAGGTTACGGTTTGGGGATTTATTCTTCAAAATAAAATACTGGCCATTTCGGCGGCAGCCGTTTTGTTGATCATCCTGGGCTTTTTAATGTGGGTGATACGCTTGAATAAACGGGTGCATCTCGCAAAAAAGAAAATTGAAAAGGAATTACACGAGCGGAAATTACTGGAAATTCAATTGTCCCAGGCGCAAAAACTGGAATCCATTGGCCAGCTTGCCGCCGGCATTGCCCACGAAATAAATACGCCCAGCCAGTTTATTAATGACAACCTGACCTTTTTAAAAACCGCCTTCGAAGACCTGGGCGATGTATTAATGTCCTTTAAGGAAACAAAGCAAAATTACCAAAAGGGTCTAAATGTAGAGGAAGACATTAAAAAAATAGAAGAAACAATCGAATCAGCCGACCTGGAATTTCTGGAAGAAGAGGTCCCCCAGGCTTTGGACCAATCCCTGCAGGGGGTCGACCGCATCCGGAAAATTGTAAAGGCCATGAAGGAATTTTCGCACCCCTCCAATAATGAAAAAACACTTTCAGACATCAACCGGGCCATTGAAAATACGGTAATTGTATCAGCCAATGAGTGGAAATATGTGGCAGAGCTGAAAACAGAATTGGATGAAACACTGCCGATGCTGCCCTGTTATGTGGATGAATTTAATCAGGTTGTTCTCAATATGATCGTCAATGCTTCGCATGCCATTGGTGACGTGGTGGGAGATTCCGGTGAGAAAGGTCTGATAACCGTTAAAACAAAGAAAAACGGAAGCGATGCGGAAATTCGAATATGCGACACAGGCGCCGGGATTCCAAAAGATATTCAACACCGCATTTTTGATCCCTTCTTTACAACCAAAGAGGTGGGCAAAGGCACCGGGCAGGGTCTGGCGATTTCGTACGATGTTATCGTAAACAAACACAGCGGTTCCCTAAAAGTGGAAAGTGAACCGGGCCAGGGCACCACTTTTATTATCCGGCTGCCGCTGGACGAAGAGAAAAAAGAGCAGGAAACCTGAGTAACGTGTTATGATCGAAAATAAAATACTATTTGTCGATGATGAAGAATATTTGCTCTCCAGCATCGAGCGCCAGCTGCGGGACCAATTTAATATCCAAACCTGCAGCAGTGCAGCCGAAGCACTGGATTGTATAAAAAAATATAATTATTCGGTAATTGTCGCCGATTATCATATGCCCGGTATGAACGGTGTGGAGTTTCTGGCAAAAACGAAGGTGATTGCGCCGAGAACAGTACGCATTTTATTTACCGGTAAAGCCGATTTGAATGTGGCCATATCTGCAGTAAACGAGGGACATGTATTTAAAATTTTATCCAAACCCTATTCATCAGAAAAACTGATATCTGTTTTACGACAGGCGCTTGGACAGTATAAAATGTTTGTCCAGGCCGAACAAAATGAATTTATGGCCTTGCACGATACCTTAACCGGGTTGCCCAACCGGGTCTATTTAATGCAGAAATTAAAAGAGGCGCTGGCTCTGGGGAAACGTACTAAAACACAGGTCGGTGCTCTGTTTCTGGACCTGGATGGCTTTAAGGCGGTAAACGATCAATTTGGTCACGAAACAGGAGACAAGCTGCTTAAAATAGCAGCGCAAATCTTTAAAGGATCCATACGGGAAACAGATTCCGTTGGACGGTTTGGCGGAGATGAATTTCTAGTCCTTTTACAGAATTTAAAGGAGGGCAGGGAAGCGGGTATCTCTGCCCAAAGAATTATCGATTCTTTCTCGGAGGCCATCGAAATTGATACAAACAAGTGCCGAATCGGAACTAGTATCGGTATCAGTATTTTCCCTTCGGATGCACATGTGCCTGATGAATTAATAAAAAATGCCGATACAGCCATGTACCATTCTAAAAAGCTGGGCGGGTCACAATACACTTTTTTCAGTGAAATTCGTGATACGGTTCAAAAAGAAAAAGATAAATAAATATGAACGATGCAAAACCAAAAATATTGTTTTTAGATGACGAACAGCATGTCCTGGACGGAATCAAACGAAAAATCCGCAAGGATATAAACAGGTGGGATGTTCACTTTGTAAGCGACAGCCTGCAGGCAAAAGAAATGATCTTGCAGGGGATTTTTGATGTGGTTGTCAGCGATATCCGGATGCCGGGGATAGACGGGATTTCATTATTAAAAACGGTTAAGCAGACATCCGGAATTAACAGCCCGGAGTTTATTATTCTTACCGGAGAAGGAGACACCGGGTTAAAACGCAAGGCGCTCGATCTGGACGCGGCGGATTTATTGAATAAACCGGTTCAAAAAGAAGATCTGCTGGCCCGCATCAAAAACGCACTGCGCCTGAAGCAGGCCAAAGATGAAATTCATGAAAAAAACAAATTACTGGAAGAACAATTATTCCAATCTCAGAAGATGGAAACCATTGGAATGATGGCCTCCGGCGTAGCGCATGATTTTAATAATGTTTTAGCGGCCATTATTACCTATCTGGAACTAGCCGAAAGAAAATATGGCGACGAATCCGGAATAAAAAAGGATATTCTAAAAATTGAAAAAGTAGCGATACATGGCAAACAGATTACGGAACAAATTTTAAAATTCATTACCAATAAAAAGATGGTCCGGGAACCGGTTTCGCTCAATAAGCTGATTGATGATGTGCTGGATGTGGTACGTATCACGATTCCAAGAATGATTGACCTGAAAAAGGAATCCCGTGTTCAAAATATTATAATTAATGCCGATTATACACAGTTATTTCAAATGGTTATGAATTTGTGCATCAATGCTTCTAAAGCCATGCAGGGTTCCGGCGTTATTTCGATTGCTTTATCACAGGAAAAAATTACAGAGGAAATATTCTTTTTAGGCAAAGCGGTAAAACAAGGCCATTATGCCTGTATTGCCGTCGCGGATAACGGGCCTGGAATGGAGGCCGGGTTAATCCGCAATTTACAGGAAGATCCGGTTTCGGTTAAACCCAGTAAATCGGGTTCGGGCCTGGGCCTGTCTATTGTGGCCCGGACGGTGATTAACCACTCCGGCTTTTTTATCATCAAAAGTAATAAAAATAAAGGTACCAAATTTAAACTGTTCCTGCCACTACCTACGGAAAGCGAGAAATTATGAAGAAGGTTCTGTTTGTCGACGATGACCCCAGTTTAATCAACGGTTTAAAACGTATGCTGCGTCCGCTGCGCAAAGAGTGGGAAATGCATTTTGTCCTCGGCGGGCAGGAGGCGCTGGATCTGCTGGCCGAATCCCCGTTTGATGTAATTGTAAGTGATATGCGTATGCCGGGCATTAACGGGGCGGAACTGCTGTCCCGGGTCCGGGAGCACTATCCTCATATGATCCGTATTATCCTTTCCGGTTATTCGGATCAGGATTTACTGCTTAAAGCGGTACGTCCTGCGCACCAGTTTTTATCCAAGCCCTGCGATGCGGAAACCTTAAAAAATACGGTTCTGAGAGTTAGTAAGATTCAGGATATTCTGAACAGCGCCGAAGTTAAAAGAATTATTGCAGAGGTGGATTCCCTGCCCAGCCTGCCCCATTTATACCAGGAAATTACCAGTAAATTACAAGAAGAAGATACCGCCATTAAGGATATCGGGGAGATCATTCAAAAGGATATTGGCATGAGCGCCCAAATCTTAAAACTGGTAAATTCATCCTTTTTTGGATTTTATAATAATATATCGAGTCCGCTGCAGGCAACCACCCTTCTCGGGCTGGATACGATTAAAACCCTGGTCTTATCCATCGGTATCTTTTCCAGCCTTAAGTACGATAAAAACACACAGCTTACTTTCGAAAATCTGTGGAATCACAGCGCGCTTACCGCTTCTTTGGCTAAACAAATCGCCCAATTGATTTCCGATGATAAAACCTTTATCGACGATGCCTATATGGCCGGATTCCTGCATGACATTGGTATTCTTATTCTGGCTTCCAAGCTGCCCGAACAATACCAAACAATATTAAATTCTGTTTGTGCAGATAACCGCAATATCTGGGAAGTGGAAGCGGATACCTTAGGAACAAGCCACGCCGAAATTGGCGCCTACTTATTAGGTTTGTGGGGATTTGCGGAAAATATAATAGAAGCGATTATCCACCATCATAAACCGGAAATCTTTGGCGATGAACCAAACTCTTTAATTACCGTGTTACATCTCGCCGATTCGTTTGCGCACCATCTTGATCCGGCCATCAAAGAACTGGCTATATCGAGGGTCGATCAGGAATATCTTAAGAAAACTAATTTAACGGAGCAGGCAAAAGATTGGTTTGCCGAATGTAAAAAATTATATGAAGAAGGAGCAATACAATGAGTAACCGCGTATTATTCGTTGATGATGAACAGCATGTGCTGGCTTCCTACCGGCGTACCCTGCGCAAAGGCTGGGACGTGGTTACCGCGCTTGGCGGCGAAACCGCTCTGGAAATTTTTGAAAGCAAAGGCCCTTTTGCCGTGGTGGTAAGCGATATGCGCATGCCCGGCATGAACGGGGTTCAGCTATTGACGAAGATAAAGGAAAAAGATCCGGATACGGTGCGTATGATGTTGACCGGCTATGCTGATTTTAGTACGGCCATGGAAGCGGTGAACGAGGGGAATATTTTTCGCTTTCTCACCAAGCCCTGTCCGCCCGAGTTGCTGACGCAGGCGCTGGGCGAAGCGGTGCGCCAGTATGAGTTGATAAAATCGGAACAGGAACTGCTTAATAAAACACTGCGCGGCAGTATTCAGGTATTAATCGAAATTTTATCCATGGTGGATCAGCAGTCTTTCAGCCAGGCCTCCAAACTGCGTGATTATGTGCGGCGGCTGGCCAAAGAAAAGGCAATTGCCGCTGGCTGGGAACTGGAAATAGCGGCGCTTTTATCCCAGGTGGGCCAGGTAACGATACCGGGAGCGGTAATCCAAAAAGCACGTCAACAGGAAAAACTGAGCGATGTGGAAAAAAATATGCTGGCCCGCATACCGAAAACAGGGCACGACCTGGTAGAAAAAATACCCCGCCTGGAAAAAATCGCTAAAATTATTTTATATCAAAATAAACATTTTAACGGTGAAGGGTATCCTGATGAAGATATTAAGGGCATTGATTTGCCTGCAGGTTCCCGTATAATAAAAATATTAAATGACTTGATTACCCTGGAAGAACAAGGTAAACTGCGAAAAGATGCACTGGCCGAAATGAGTACGCGAATAGGCTGGTACGATCCCAATCTCTTACAAATAGTCGTCAATAAGCTGGTCGGTGTATCGGAAGAAAAGGAAGCCGTAAAACAGGAAACCGGCGGGGTGAACCTGGACCAGTTGGAAAGCGGATATGTTTTAATGGAAAACATCGAAACGGACAACGGACAGGTGCTGATGATGGTGGGCCAGAAGATTACCGAATCGCATATTCTGCGCATCAAAAACTGGTCGAAACTTTATAAAATTAAAGAACCCATTAAGGTTTTAAAGAACGTTTTATAAAAATTAATCCTGTAATCATACGGGTTTAACGCACCGCCAAATCGGGGGACCACACTGTGCAAGAAACAAAAGCAGAGAATATTTCGCAGCTGCACCATTTAAATACCATCCTGCGTGCCATCCGCAATGTCAATCAGCTTATTGTTACCGAAAAAGATGCAGGCCGGCTGATCCGTAAAACCTGCCGCCTGCTTAGCGGAACCGAAGGCTTTTTAAATGCCTGGATTGTCCTCTTTGATGAAAAAAACCAATACCGGGACGCCGGCCAGTCCGGTGTTGGCAAAGATTTTACCCTGCTAACCAAACGATTTAAAAACGGGAAACGGGTAAATTGCATCCGCCAGGCCACATCCAAACAGTCTGTAATATCTATTGCCGAACCTTCCTCTCTTTGTACCGATTGTCCCCTGCGGGAGAAATATAGCGGACGCGGCGCGCTTACAGTGGGCCTGCAGTATCATAAAAAAACATACGGAATACTCACCGTCTCAGTAAAGCATGAATTTGTTTCCGATAAAGACGCCCGTGATTTACTGAAGGAAGTGGCCGGAGATATTGCCTTTGCGTTGCATGCAATAGAAACAGAAGCTGCGCACGAACGGACCCGCAAAGCAATCAAAATGAGTGAAGCCCGTTTTCGAACCACCCTGTACAGCATCGGGGACGCCGTACTTACCACCGATAAACAGGGCAGGGTGCAGCAAATGAATCCTGTGGCAGAGCAGCTAACCGGCTGGAAAGAAGAAGAGGCCGTAGGGAAACCGCTTAAAAAGGTCTTTAAAATAATCAATGAAGAATCCCGGAAAACGGTAGAAAACCCGGTGGAGCGCGTCCTGCGTGAAGGCATTGTTATCGGGCTTGCCAATCATACCCTCTTAATTTCAAAATCGGGTAAAGAAACACCCATTGCCGACAGCGGTGCTCCTGTCTGGGACGATGCGGGAAATATCAGCGGTGTGGTTTTAGTGTTCCGCGATCAAACCAGTGAACGCGAGGCCCAACGCGCTTTGCGTCTGCTTTCTTCTGTTGTTAAATCATCAAAAGATGCCATCATC
>JANTFQ010000017.1 GCA_024763405.1 Calditrichaceae bacterium | reverse complement strand
AGTCCTTCCGAAATAGTATTTACAAAATTCAGATGATCGATTTCCCGTTCCAGCAAAATATTTTTAACCCCATCCATGTACTGCATTTCCATTGCCGAATTAGAAATACTGGATACCGAATTTAAACCTATAATACCGATAAAGATGAAAAACAGAATGGCCAGTCCAAAACCTGCAAGTATTTTAGTTAAAAGATTTACATTCTTCAGCATAATACAACTCCTTTTGGTACTCTTATTTCACAGATTCGAAAAATCATCTATTCGTTTAGGGATAAAATTTCGGATATATTCAGCAAAGCAGCCAGACTGCTTTTCATTTTATAAATTCCGGAAAAATAACGGCCGGCCACACCGCTGATATTCGATGGCGTCGGCTCCAGTTCCTCAGCCGGTACATTTAAGACATCCAGCATTCTGTCCACCAGTAATCCCAGCATCTCATCGTGATTTTTCACGACGACAATTCGGGTATTTTCATCAAACTCCTTCGGTTCCAAACCAAACTTTATCCGCATATCAATTACGGTAATGATGGTTCCCCGTAAATTGGAAATACCGCGGATATATTCCGGCGCATTGGCTACCCGGGTCATTTCCAGATGTTTGTTTATTTCCTGAATATCCTGGATACTCAGAGCGCAGGTGATCGGGCCTACTTCAAATATGGATAGTTCCTGAATCCCGGATGACGTTTTTTTTACACTCATAATTATTTCCTATCATTTTCATATAATGCATTGTTGTTTTCTGCACTGCTGAAATTAGCACCCATCATTTTGCCTTCGTATAAATTGTAATCCTGCCTGTGGACACAATTCACTTTTAAGAAGCTCATTCGTGACCCGGACGCCCATTTTTTAAATAATGATTTACCCGTTCCAGTACCTTTTCCCGGTCCAGTTTAATCAGGTATTCATCAATTCCGGCGTCAATGGCCCGCTGTTCCGCCAAATCACCGGCCACAGAAGTCAATGCCAGGATAGGAATGGAATTAAAGCGTTCCTGCGCCCGCAGCCGTTCGGTCATTTGTACCCCGTCCATCTGTGGCATTTCAATATCCGTCAGAATTAAATCAATATTATTATTCGGATTTTCGGCGGCTTCAGCGCCTTCAATTCCATCCATCGCGGTCACAACATTGTACCCTGCGCTTTCGGTAAAACCTTTTATCTGGTTAAGGAAGAAACTGGAATCCTCCACAATTAAAATAGTGGAAGAACCATCGGTTTTTTGTTCGATCTCAATCTTATTTTCAGCAACCCAATCCGGCATAACAGCCGAAATAATTCCGTATAAATCCAATAAAAGTGTAGTGTGATCCATCATAATGGCAGAGCCTAATACGCCCGGCTGGCGGAATGTTTCTTCATCAATGGCAACCGTAGAATCGATGACGTCAATTATTTCGGAAACAAGGACCCCCACCTCTTTTCCGGCAAAGGGGAAAATAATGACAAATATATTTTCCTTTTCCTCCCGCGGTTTCACATTTGCAGCATCTTCAATAGAGCAAAGCACCAGACTGCTGCCGCGGTATTTGATCGTTTTTTTACCGCTGGTCGTTTCGATATCGGATGTTTTTATTTTTTCAATCCGGGAAACGAGGCCAAGCGGAATTGCGAACTGCTCGTCGGCCGCATTGTTCACCAGTAGTAATGATTGTGCGTCCTTGGAATCTTCTAATTTCTGCAGAAGGGATGCTTCCGTGATTTTTTCCTTCACAACTTTCAAGTTCATGGCGCTGCTTAAACCCATCACATCGAGAATGAGAGCCGCCTTACCGTCACCGAGGATCGTTGCGCCGGCATAGGTTGTAATCCCTCTAAAATGGCGACCCAGGGGCTTCACCACAATTTCTTCTGAATCCAGCAGAGCATCCACTATCAGGCCATAATTTAAATCTCCGGCATTCACTACTACAATATTATAGGCACTGTCTAAATTTTTTCGCCGGTCGGTTCCTTCTTTACGTTTTTCCTGAATTTCCTGTTCCGCCTCGGTTTCTTTTGGGGCTAAAATATCACTGCTTCTTCTATCCGATATATTCCGGCGCCGGTCGGATACCGCTTTTCCCGATTCCGAATCGTAAAACGTACGCTTAATATTCAGGATATCGGAGACACGAACGATGGGCAGCAACTCCCCTCTTAAACGCAACAGTGAAGCATCTTCAATTTTTTCTATCCGGTCCTGAACCTGTGCGGCGGGAATTCGTACCAATTCCACTAAATTAACCTGTGGAATGGCATACCGTCCACCGGCAACATCCAGAATTAAGCTTGGAATAATAGCCAGCGTAAGGGGTAGTTTGATGTGAATTGTAGTGCCGATTCCGACCTTTGACTCAATGTCCACAGATCCGCCCAATTTAGAAAGATTGCTGAATACAACATCCATACCAACGCCGCGTCCGGACACTTCGGTAACTTCTTTTGCGGTAGAAAAACCGGGTTTAAAAATCATCCGGACCAATTCATTGTCGGACATATTATCAATTTTTGCTTTATCTATTTCACCATTCTGAATCAGTTTCTCTTTTACTACCTGAGGATCAATTCCACCGCCGTCGTCCATCACATCAATATTGACCTGTCCGGCTTCATGAAAGGCGCTGAGTTTTAATATGGCCGGTAATTTTTTCCCTGCCTTTGCCCGCACATCCGGCATCTCGATACCGTGGTCCATGGAATTGCGCACAAGATGTGTTAACGGGTCGCCAATGGCCTCGATAATGGTTTTATCCAGTTCAACGCTTTCGCCTTCAATAACGAGCTCAACCTGTTTTCCCAGGTTTTTAGACATATCATGAACCACACGCTGAAACTTCGTAAAAACACTGCCGATGGGCTGCATCCGGGTATTCATAATCGCTTCCTGCAATTCGGACGTGATTAAATCAACCCGCTGTACGGCATTTTCCAGACCGGATTCATCGGCCTTGTTAAAGTTCTGCAGTAACTGGTTGCGGGTAAGAACAAGTTCTCCGGCCAGATTCATAAGCGTATCTAATAATTTAACATTTACACGCAGTGTTGTGCTTTTTGTACTGATATTAGGCCGCACTTGTTTAGACGCTGCTTTTTTAACAGGCGCCGCTTTTGGCGTTTCCTTTTTTGCCGGAGCCGCCGGAGCCGGTTTTGGTTCCGCGACCGGTTCCGCCGCTACTGGTTTGGTTACCGGTTCTTTAGCCGCTTCTACTTTTTTTACTTTTTTCTTTTTGGCCTTCGGTTTGGGAGCAGGAACTGGGTTTTCTGGTTCAGCCGGGGCATCGGCTAACGGAGTAAGAAGGAAATTTTCATCAATCTGATACATTTTCCAGGGATCAAGGTTGATTAACTTCGGCGCTATAGATGGTTCCAAAACCGTTGAAAACAGAACATAAAACGGAACAAGCGGATGTTCTTCTAAATCGTCAAGTGTTCCGACCGATTCAATATCCACCTTACTTTCCACCAGCATACCGGTATCCTGAATTTCTTTTATCACATCGAGAGGGGTGTGGTTCTTACGCTCGATGTCGTTCAGCATATCAAACCGGGCAAGATACAGAATGCGTCCTGCCTTTGCAGCCTGTTTTAAATCATATTCCGAAATGGAAAATACAGGTTGTCCACTGGGCAACGTAATATTAACGATGGAATCTTCTTCTGTCTCAGATTCCCCGGCTTCCGACTCTGCCCTGGTTTCCGAAGCATTAGCTTGTTTCGTTTCACTTGCTGGCGTTTCCTCATTGGAAACCGCTTTTAAATCTGCGATATGCTCGGAAATATCCACTTCATTGCTACCCATAAAATCAGCGATTAATTCTCTTAACGTATCTAATGCCGAAAGCAGTGTGCTAATGACCTCGGGGCTGGGAATTAGTTCGGAATTACGAATGAGGTTAAGTGTATTTTCCATACTGTGCGATAAATTTTTAATGGTGTCCAGACCAAGGAAACCGGCGCCGCCTTTTATGGAGTGAATGGCCCGGAAGACTTTATTGACTAAATCGGAATCAATCTCTTCCCCCATTTCTTCAATATCCAGGAAATCCGCCTCAATTCCTTCCATATGTTCCTTGGATTCTTCAATAAACATCTGCAGTAATTCTTCGTCTTGAACAATGGCCATGACAGCCTCCGTCTTATAATTTCTTAATTTTTTCTAAATTTTAATTTGAAACAATGGCAACGTAGCGGTCCAGCCGTGTGAGGGTCAGCAGTTTTTTAATTGTTTCATTTACATTGATAAGTTCCAATACACCTTCTTTGTTCTTAAGGGTATTGTAGGCGGCAATGAATACGGACAAACCGGAAGAGTCAATTTTTTTTACATTTTGCAAATCAATGATTACGTGTACTGCACCCTCGTCTATCAGTTGCAACAGCTCATCTTTAAGCGCGTCCCGCGTTGAAGAAACAATATCCTCGGCCGGAGCCACTTCTACCCTGCTGCCGTCTTTTTTTATAATGCTCATTTATAACCCCTTTTATTTCGAAGAAACGATACCATATATTAAATCTACTTTCGTTTCTTTCAACAGAAAACTTTAGGAGTTATTTAAAGATTATAACGCGCAGTGAACATTATTGTTAGGAAGGAAATTGGAGGCCGGTATCACGACCTCCCGGGGTATTTAAAAAATAAAAGTCGGTTTTTATTATTCGCAGATGACCGCCGTGCCATATGCCAGAATTTCTGCGGCGCTGCCCATAATATATGACGTTGAAAAACGAACGCCAACCACCGCGTTAGCGCCTAAGTCTTCTGCTTGTTTGCTCATCCGATCCAATGCCTGATCGCGGGACTCAGCCATCAGTTTGGTGTATTCTTCAATTTCGCCGCCGATAATGTTTTTTAATCCGGCCAAAATATCGCGTCCCACATTCCGGGCCCGAATTGTGTTGCCTTCCACAAGGCCAAGTGTTTTTTTAATGGTTTTTCCGGCTATTTCATTTGTCGAAACTGTAATCATCGTTCAACACTCCTGTATTTATCAATTTTTCGTATCATTAATTTTTCCCGCAATACCGAAACAAACAGCACAATAATTCCGGCCGTAAAGGCGCCAACCCCTATCTTCAGCAATAGTGGCTTTTGAGGGTCAAGAAAAAAATCACGCGTCACTTCATATCCGCCGTAGACAAGCAAAATCATAACCCCAATTGAAATGAGGATCCAACTAAATCCTCTTTCCATCCGGTTATAGACCTGCGTCCAGTAATCATCCCAATAAATCTCGGGAAGTTTTTTAAATTTCATCTCCTGAGTATCCTTTTTTAAGGTACGAAAATCATTATACATTTTTTGACACGAGGGACAGCTTTCAATATGACCGAGCAGCGCTGCTTTTTGCTCCTCAGAAATTTCATTATCGAGTAGCCCCATCATATTAATGCGCACTTCTTTGCAGGTCAGTTTAGTACTCATCATTCAGGTACTCCACTTCTTTAAGCAAACGCTGGCGGGCATTGTACAAACGCGACATCACACTGCCCTGGGGGATGTTTAACACCTCTGCGATTTCCCGATAGGACATCTCCTGAAATTCTTTCAAAATTATAATTTCCCTGTCTTTTTCTTTTAACTGATTAATTGCCTGCCAAAGTAATTCCGACTGCTCCGAACGTTCCAGAATTTCTTCGGGGTTAAGTCCGGACGAAACCAGTTCGGGCCGATTCTCATCATCCGCCGAAACCTGATTATGAGTGCGTTTCCGGGTTACAAAATTGATGCAGATATTTTTTAAAATTCGATAAAACCAGGTATAAAATTTCCTGGAATTGTCGAAACTGTCCAATGCCTTATATGCGCGGTAAAACGCCTCCTGCGAAAGATCCAGCGCGTCGTCACGATTATGCGTGTACATTAAAGCGGCATAATAGGCACGGGTTTTATAGCGTTCCACAAGAACCCGGTACATCTCTTTGTCTCCTGCCCTGCAGGCGGTAATTGCCTCATTATCTGTTTTCATCAAAATTTCCGATAAAAGGGATACACAGTGTTTCTTGTATTATTCAATTTTATTTTTTACAATGTTCATAAGACATGGAAATATAAAGATTCCCCGGAATAATTCAAAGCAGTAAATGATTTACTGTCAATTTTAAAGGAGAGATCAATATGCAAAGATTAGATGGAAAAACCGCCCTGATTACCGGAGCCAGTGCCGGAATCGGAAAAGAAACGGCAATCGCCCTGGCCCGGGAAGGTTGCCGGGTTATTTTAGCGGGGAGACGCAAAGACAGGCTGGCAGAAACCGGGAAGAAGATAAAAGAAATGTATGATCGCGATTATTATATGCTGGCTCTTGATATTCGCGATAAAAACGCCGTTAACGAGGCCTTTAGCCGTTTACCGCAGGAATGGCAGGATATTGATATCTTGATTAGTAATGCCGGAATGGCGCGTGGCGTAAATAAAATGCAGGATGCTGATCCGGACGATTGGGATGAGATGATCGACACAAATATAAAAGGGTTACTTTATGTAACCCATGCGGTTTTGCCGGGCATGGTGAAACGAAACAAGGGAGATATTGTGCATCTTGGTTCCATCGCGGGACATGAGGTTTATCCCGGTGGAAATATTTACTGTGCCACGAAACATGCTGTGCATGCCATTGAAAAGGGTCTGCGCATTGACTTGGCGGATACGCCTATCCGAGTGTCTTCGGTGGATCCCGGGATGGTGGAAACCGAATTCAGCGAAGTCCGGCTGGGCGATAAAGAAAAAGCCAGAGCGGTATACGCCGGAATGACGCCGCTAAACGGGAAAGATATTGCCGAAACGATTGTGTTTATTGTTACCCGCCCGGCACATGTTCAGATAGCGGAAGTGGTAATTTTCCCGACGGATCAGGCTTCGGCAATGGTAACACACCGGAGAAATTAGGAAAATTCTAAAAAGCAAACACCAAACAACAAAAGATAAACATCGCCCAAAAGGTGCTTCATTGTTTAAGATTTAAGTTGTTGTTTCTTGAGATTTGTTTATCTCGTAGAATGTTTGGTAAAACCTAAAACACATTAGTGTCCTGTTTAGAATTGGAAATAGTCAATTAATATCAGTGATATCAATATGAAGAGCGATATCTATTTTATAGGAACTTAAAACCAACCCACTTCTGTACCCTGAGCGAAGTCGAAGGGTAATCCCCTCCCTTTTTTTGGAAGGGAGGTGGAATCCCGAGAATCGGGATGGGGAGGGTTAATTTGAAGAAATTCTAATAAATTATAGATCAGCACCATTTAACCGGACACTATTACCTAAACCATAAATGTAATGGATTTTTAGCCCGTCAAACGCAAGACCCCTTAGGGTAGCAAAGGATTTAAAATTGAACTCCTTTTAGTCTTGCACTTCTTTTGCTGGAATAGTATTTTGATTTTATTTAAAACTGAGTTTAACCGAAAGGATAGTTATGTCATTTATCGAAGAAGTATATGCGAGAGAAATTCTGGATTCCCGCGGGAATCCGACCGTTGAAGTAGAAGTATATCTGGAAGATGGTAGCGTGGGTAGCGCGGCCGTACCTTCCGGCGCTTCAACTGGCGAACACGAAGCCGTTGAACTGCGTGACGGTGATGAAAATCGTTATATGGGAAAAGGCGTCTTAAAGGCCGTTCAAAACGTAAACGATGTTATCGCCGATGAAGTGATTGGTTTAGATGCAACCGAACAAGCCTACATCGATAATATTATGATTGGCCTGGACGGAACTGAAAACAAAGGGAATCTGGGCGCCAATGCCATACTTGGCGTATCGATGGCCGTTGCTAAAGCCGCTGCAGATTCTGTTGGTCTGCCGCTCTATCAGTATCTCGGCGGAGTAAATGCCAAAGTGCTGCCGGTGCCTATGATGAATATTATCAACGGTGGTAAACACGCAGACAATAATGTAGACATTCAGGAATTTATGATTTCTCCGGCCGGCGCCGTTGATTTTGCAGACGCGCTGCGTATGGGCTCCCAGGTATTTCATAATCTTAAAAAAGTTTTATCCGCTAAAAACTACAACACTTCCGTTGGTGACGAAGGCGGTTTCGCTCCCAATTTAAAATCCAACGAAGAAGCGGTTCAGGTCATTTTACAGGCCATCGAAAAAGCCGGTTTTATTCCCGGTGAAGATATTTATATTTGTCTTGATCCTGCCTCAAGTGAATTTTATGATACTAAAAAGGAACGCTATATTCTGAGTTCCGAAGGTAAAGAGCTAAATTCCGAAGAAATGATTGCCTATTACGAGGAATGGATTAAAAAATATCCCATCGTTTCCATCGAAGACGGATTGGCCGAAAACGACTGGGCCGGCTGGAAAATTATGAACGAAAAATTGGGCTCGAAAATTCAGATTGTAGGCGATGATATTTTTGTAACCAATACCTCCCTTCTGGCCCGCGGCATTAAAGAGAAATCAGCTAATTCCATTCTGATTAAACTCAATCAAATCGGTACCATCACGGAAACCCTGGACGCCATCGAAATGGCGCATAAAGCCGGATTTACAACGGTAATTTCGCACCGTTCCGGTGAAACAGAAGACACAACCATTGCCGATTTGGCCGTTGCCGTAAACGCCGAACAGATTAAATCCGGTTCCGCATCACGTACCGACCGTATTGCTAAATACAATCAATTAATCCGAATTGAAGATATGCTTTCGGACAGTGCTGTTTTCCCCGGGAAGAGCACCTTTAAACTGTAACTAAAACAGGGAGCTGTTCCGGGAGATCGAAATTCAACTTCCGGAACAGTCTCTTTTTTACAATGCCTAAGAAAAAACAAACTAAAAGAATCAATCCGCTGTTTATACGGCTGGGACTGGCCATCGCAGTACTCGCCCTTATCTTTATCGTTTTTATTGGCGGACCACGCGGTAGTTTAAAGTTATACAAAAGCCACGATGAGAAACAAAAGCTTTTGAAAGAAATTGATGAACTTAGCGCAAAAAAAGCCCGTCTGGACAGCGAACGCACCCGGCTTTTAAATGACCCGGCCTATATCGAAAAAATCGCCCGGGAAACCTACAATATGAAGAAAAAAGGCGAAAAGGTTTATAAAATTAAAAGTGAAACCGAATAATAAACGGAGTTAGTCTTTTTTTTGAAAAAATACCTTCTGCTGCTTAGCATCTTTTTTATAACGATTCCCGCTGTATCTCAGAATGCTGTAATACAAGATTCAACCGGGATTTCAGCCCCCTACTTTCTTTCACGCTTTACCAAACAGAGCATTACCTGGAATTGGCTGACCCAGTTTATGATGTCCGATTCCCTTCATGGCGGGTGGCGCTGGTCTGTCCGCGATAATTTCCGCAGTAATTTAATCAGCCCCGGGCAATCCGCCGGCCAATGGAAAGATGAACATACGTTTTCCGGCCGGTTCCGCTATACTGCACCTTATGTTTCTCCGGTTCTCTATGTTAATAGCTGGTTCAAATCCGATCGCCAGCCGGGCGCAGAGAACCTGTTTTCCAACCACTCAGCCGGACTACAGTTTCAAACAAAATATATTACACCTTACATCGGGTATCAGCAGGCCCGCAACAAGGAATTAACCGAATGGGGCTGGGATACGGGAATTGAAGGGCGCTTATTGAATTACAACGCCGGCGCCTACAACACCAATATGAATTTCGATTCGCACTACGATTTTTATGCGCAGCGCAAAAGCTACGAGCAGAATCTCGGCGTATCCGTACAAACAAAATTCAGCCGTTTCAGCGGGGATTCGCTAAGTTTTGTATACAGCGGCCTGAACCGACAATATTTTGTTTCCGGTAAGCTGGAACAAGTTACACTTTTCACCCGCAACTGGCAGAATAATCTATACTACTATCTCACCTACCGCGATCAGATTACGATGCAGACACAGGTGCAATCCAGAGATATTTCCTATTTTAACGGACGCAATATTTTTAATATTGAAAATCGGCTGCGCTACCTGCACAGCGGCAAACGTTTGCTGTTAGGGCTGTACCTGAGAACGAATGATGAAACACAGGATAACGCCGGAATCCGCACAGACAGCCGTCTGCGGCAAACGGCAATGCGGCTGGAAATGGGTTATAAATTTACAGAAGACCAGTCTTTCGATTTGAACCTGGCCTATGTGAAGCTGCAATACGACACTCCAGATGAGACCTATAATAATGATGATCGGGACGAACAGCGTTTCGTTCTGAATATGAAGTACCGCTACCGCTTCAGTCCCCTGTTAAGTATGGATGTACTGGCCTATTCTTATCTATTTCATCAAATCTACATCTTTTCAGAGCAAAGCATAAACAACAGCTGGAACCGTATTTTTAAGTTCAATCCTCAGGTTAATTATTTCAGTGATCGCATCCGTAACCGTTTAAGTACCGAAGTGATGGCCAATTACACGGTGTACGATTTTGAAAAGTTGATTACGAACACACGCAGTTTTGTATTCCGGCGTTATACATTTTCAGATTCTATTTCGGTCCGTCTGTTCGGCAGCCAATACGGCGGGGCGTCTGCGAAGATTCAGCTGGAAGATAAAGGCAGTTTCTTCGAGAAAAGCTTTAAACAGCAGTTAGTACAATCCAATAATTCGGAATTATATACGGTTTTCCTCAGTAATGAAAACCTGCTTTATTTTAGGGTGCAGGCGGGTTATACGTATTACAGACGCGCGGAATGGCGGTATATTCCGCTGAAAAAACAGAGCCGCACCATTACAAACCGCGGGCCGTTTTTTAATGTTTCTTATAAAAGTTCCCCAAAAGTGGTCTTTAGCGCCAACGTATCCTTTTCGCATCTCGAAGACAGTAATTACCACAGCAGTAATTATACCACCGGTTATATCCGGCTTCATTACCTGCTCTAAAAGACGGAGAACGGAAACGGGAGACGGAAGAAAGGCAGCCGCTGACAGCTGACAGCTGACATCTAAAAGCTAATCGCTGACGCCTGCTAAACTGCTGATTCAAGAATAAGAGACGGAAACGCATTTAAAGACTGCGGCGAAACAATATTGCGCTTAAGATGTTCCAATCCGGCCCGCGCTATCATTGCCGCATTATCCGTGCAGTACACTAAATCGGGCAAATATAAATTAAACTTATGTTTATCGCAGGCCAGCTGAAGCTGAGATCGTAAAAGAGAGTTGGCCGCCACACCGCCGGCAATACCAATCTGTTTCGCCTTATATTCCCTGGCAGCTTTGATGGTTTTGGTCACCAGAACGTCCACCGCCGCCGCCTGGTAGGAAGCGCAGATATCGTTTAAATGGACCTTCTTTTCCTGTTCATCTATCCCGTTAAGATAGACTAAAAGCGAGGTTTTTAATCCACTGTAACTGAATCCGTATGTATCATTTTTTAATACCGCCCGGGGAAAGCGGTGAAACTCCGGGTCGCCCTCCTGTGCCAGACGATCAATTTCCGGACCTCCGGGATAACCGAGTCCCAGCAATTTCCCCCCTTTGTCGAAGGCTTCGCCCACCGCGTCATCTCTGGTTTTCCCGAGGATTGTGTAAGTAAGGTGATCCTGCATCAGTACAATCTGGGTATGCCCGCCGGAAACGATTAAGAAAATGATAGGAAATTTCACGTCCTCCTGCTGGGACAGAAGATTTCCGTAGATATGCCCCTCGATATGGTTGACCCCGATAAACGGTTTATTAAGAGCGAGGGCGAGTCCTTTCACATAATTTACCCCAACCAGCAAAGCGCCGACAAGACCCGGCCCGTAGGTAACGGCCAGACCGTCAATTTCCTGTTTGGTAATACCGGCATCTTTAAACGCTTTTTCAACAACCGGAACAATCAAACGCACGTGCGCCCGGGAAGCCAGTTCCGGAACAACACCCCCAAACTGACTATGGATTTCCTGGGAAGAAACCACACTCGCTAAAACAGAGTTATCGGAAATAATAGCGGCAGAGGTTTCATCGCAGGATGTTTCAACTCCTAAAACGATCAATCTGTATTCTCTTTCCTTGTTAATTGTAAGCGGAATGTTTTTGGACTAATATCAATCAGTTTAATTTCCGGAGGCAGTTCAACCTTAATTTCGTACAGGGTCTTTCCGCTTTCATAACTGGTTTTATAATTAAAAAGCGCGGTGGCCTGTTCGGCATTAAAAACAGTTACATTTGTCTCGCTGCCCTTCACACGGATAGTGGCATTAGGCGGAATGGCCTTTGCCGTAAAATTTGTTGGAATACCCGTCAGCTGAATGGGAATATTGTATAAGGTTCTCTCTACCAACTGGCTGATTTCAAATTTCACCTGTATTTTATCCGGATTAATAGATACAATATCCGGCGCCGGATTTTGCAGATTCAGGATGGCAGAAAACGGATATTTTAATTTCTTTTTCACAATGGAGTCACTTTGTACGGTTTTAATACTACGCACCAGCGTTAAGGGGCCCCTTACCATCACCGTGTTTTGTTCGGGACTGATATTATTTAAAACATATCCGGGCAACGGTTTAATTTCGGCATTTATAGAAATAGGTTTCTCTTCTTCGGTAAGCCGGTCAATTTTTATGGAAACTGTTCGCGGTTCCATTATTTCAATTAACTTGATTCCCAGGTTACGGGGAATATCAAACCGACTTTTATAATCATTTAATTGAATTACACTCGATTTTTTTAATTCTGGAAGCTCTAATTCGAAGGACGGAGAGTAGAACTGCAGTCCAAAAAGGGCCCGGCCTCTGCCGCTCACTTCCAGTACCACCTTATCGGGAAGCGGCTCGGAGATGACAAAACCCGGCGCCACGCGGCTGACACGGAAAGGAACTTCAATCTTGCGCATATACTGTTTATTGGTTACCACAGCAATCCACAGCAGAAGCGCTAAAAAGAAAGAAATTAGCAGCGGTTTATAATTTTTCTTAAAAAATGAAATCAATCGGTTCATAAAGTTTCCACGGTTATTCGCAGTTTATCCTGTACTAAATCGGCCTGTGTATAAGCGAGAGCATTTCCCCTGTTTACAGCTATTTCCAATAATTCCATGCTATTCCAGAGACAGAGCAACTGTTCTTCTTTTGCCTGCTGATAAAATTGTTGTATGCCGTCAAATGTAAAATCCTTAAACTGAAGCTTTACAATTCTAAAATTCTTCAGGTCCTCTTTTGCAATCCCAAATACAATATTGCCAAAATGGTCACTGGTCAGCGGCGGCACTAATAGCACAGACCCTTTCCGTTGATATACAGGGGGGAATATTCTGGTACCCGCTTCTATTTTTTTACCCAATTCCTGCGCGTCCACTCCGTTGGCCAAATGTGCCGCAACCGGAGCGAAAACATCGCGTCCGTGAAATACCGCCGAAATATCCGCGTCCTCCGGAAGAGGAATTTCGTACAATTCCACCGGCATTTGTCTGAAGACCAGATCAAAAAGGCCGTTATCCGGTCCGACAAAAAAATACGAATCCGTAACCGCAATTATTCCTGCCCGTTCACTGCCCACTCCGGGATCAATGACACATAAATGCACTGTCCCTGCGGGAAATGTACGATAATATGTGGCCAATGTAAACGCCGCTTTATTAATATCATAAGCGGGGATATGATGCGTGATGTCGATGATTTCGGCGGAAGGAGCCAGCGACTTGAGAACGCCCTTTACGGCGCCGGTATAACCGTCCCGTGTCCCGAAATCACTCATAAAAGTAATCAGCATTTTCTTATCCAGGCTTGACTTGTTATTTAAACATACAGTTTCTGACACGTTTCGCAAAAATGGGTGCCCCGGCCGGCGTGTTTTATTTTTTTAATGGGATTACCGCAGGTTACACAGGGAGTTCCCTGCTGCTGATAGACGTAGAAAAAATTTTGCGCGTTTCCCACCTTACCGTTGGCGTCCCTGTAATCGGAAATCGTGCTACCCATATGTTCGATGGCAAACGAAAGCACGGCTTGCATTTCATCAAAAAGCCGTTTGGCCGCGCTGCGTTTAATTTTATCGCTTACCGACGCGGGATGGATCTTTGACCTGAACAGGCTTTCGTCCACATAAATATTGCCCATTCCCGCCACAAAACGCTGGGAGAGCAAAAAGGCTTTTATATTCATTTTACTGGACTGCAGCATACGGTAAAACCCGGAAGCCGTTAAGGTTGGGTCTACCGCGTCAATGCCCACCTTCTGCAGTTTTTCGTCCGCATTCTGCAGGTGATAAATACGCCCGAATTTACGCACATCGTTAAATAAGAGTGCGCTGCCGTCCTGAAAATTAAAGGCAACCCGTAAATGGTCGGCCCTAATCACGCCGCTGCCCTTCTGCTGAAAAAGAAGCTGGCCTGTCATCCGCAGATGTACAATTAAAACGGAGCGCTCCAGGTAAATGAGAATATATTTTCCGCGTCTGCCCAGGGATTGCACAGACTGATCTTCAATTTTTACGGGGGATAAATTTAAAAATGTTTTATCCCATAAAACCGTTACATTTTTAATTTTCCGCCCGGGTAAATAGGATTTTAATTCCCGGACAATGGTTTCCACTTCGGGCAATTCAGGCATCGGCCGTTCTCTTTTTTATACTTTAAGTTGTTATTCTCAGCCCCCGTTTAAAGCTCATAAGTGGAAATCCATACTAAAATATTTTTCCCGGATTCCCAATCGAGTTGGGAATGAAGTTGCGTACCTGATACAATATTCCACGCAGGCTCTACAGACCCGGATGATTTATTATGGCAAAGATTCCTGTATTTTGCGCAGTATTTCGGTAATCAGATTCTGCCCTTCTTCGGGTCCCTGCTGTTCTTTCAGGAATTCCATCATTTCAACAGCAAAGCCGGTGTTAAATTCCTGGTGATAATGGTAACTGGGCGACTGGTAGCTTTTAAACGATCCTACTTCATTATCCAGGTTTCCGCTTTTATAGCCGCTTCGTTCATCCCATTCCAATAATTTATTTTGATGCCAGAATTGAAAGCGCTTTAGCCTGCCCGATTCATCCTGCCAGAGAAACAGGTCACTTTCATTGTCAGCATCCCGGTACCAAAATTTTCCCGCTTCCTGTTCTTTTAAAACATCCGGCTTAATTTTAATAAACATCTTTTTTTTCTCTGCAATTTGTAGAACCTGTTAGGAAAAATTAAACTCCAGCTTTAGCCAGTTTTTAAATTTGTCACAATCTTCATTGGGAATACCCGTATGCAGGGAATAGCGCAGGCTGGAATAGACTTCCTGAATGAACATCCGGCCGTCCCCTTCCTTCCATCGCAGTATAACGGGTTCGAGGAATTCGGTATGCCCGGCACAGTAAATTTTTCCCACTAAAATAGCCGCCACCGTACGCATTAAAATATCTTTTGAATGAAACGTTTGCTCAATGTAAGGCAGGACCAGTTGCGGGTCTCTTTTACCGCAGAACTCCAGCGCATTTAAACTAAACTGGCGCAGATTACTATCCGGATCATTCAGTAGTTTTTCAAACGGCTTTTCCCAGCCCTTACGCGGACCGAAGCGGCCGATCATTTCCGCGAAAATCCCTTTATCCTGCGCGGCTTTTTCCTTCTGTGGGCCATAAAACAAATCCAGAGCATGGGGAATATTTTCAAACTTATCCGGGCCAATATCTTCCGGTTTACTTACTCTTACTGCTTTGCAAATGCGAATCAAAACATTTGCAGCGTCCCTTAATTTTCCTTTGGAGGGTGCGGTGTCTTTGTAATAATCAAACAGTGTCTGAAGCGTCTGCATCTGCGTTTTTCCATCCCTGGTTAAAATTTATATCCAATTGCCCGTAATAGTTCTTTGCGTTTTACAATATCGTCTTCGGTTTCAATGCCTTTCGTGCGCACTCCGTCCACCACGCCGAGAATGGCGCGTCCCTGCTCTGTTTCGGCCAGAATCACCTCTACCGGGTTGGCCGTGGCGCAAAAGATGCGGGTTACTTCGGGAACATTTTTAATAGCGTTTAAGACATTCACCGGAAAGGCGTTTCCGAGGAATAAAATAAAACTGTGTCCCGCTCCCAGATTTAAGGCATTCTTTTTGGCAAGTTCAATCAATTCATTATCCGTGCCACTGTAACGTACCAGTGCATCCTGCGAGGCTTCACAAAAAGCCAGGCCGAATTTAATAGCCGGATTGATATTCACCACCGCTTCGTGTACATCCTCCACGGTTTTAATAAAATGAGAATGTCCTAAAATAAAATTTAGGTCTTCGGGTTTTTCGATGGGAAGTACTTGTAATTCCATACCAACCTCTTTTTTTAATGGCGTACTGTAAATTTACAAAAATACGCATTTTAGGCAATTTTTAATTTGATGAAATATCCGGAAACTGCTGCGA
>JANTFQ010000016.1 GCA_024763405.1 Calditrichaceae bacterium | reverse complement strand
TCCGTAATGGAACGGGTTTTTGATAATATGCTTAGTTTTGCCGCTTCTAATGTGGCTGCCGACGGAAAAATTGAAGTACAGACATTTGTATCGGAAAAAGAAGTTGGCGTTGTTCTGCATGATTTTGGTATTCAAATCCCGATTAAATACAGTGAAAGTATTTTTGATAAATTTAGTCAGGTTGAAATTAAGAATGAAGGATTCCGTCTGGGACGGGGACTCACTCTTACTTTTAGCAAATTAGCAGTAGAAGCACACGGCGGCAGCCTTCAGGTTGATTTAGATAATAAGGTTGGCAACCGTTTTATCATGAAATTCCCGCTTCCCTGAACTTCTGGTTATTTTTTGATCCCCCATCTATCATAATTAAAGTTTAGATTAAGCTATCCGATAGTTTTTTTTAATGAAAGTAGAAAACACACAGCTTAACTATGCAGGCCGTCACGTGCAGAATAAGGCTAAAACAGTGAAAAGCAAATCAGTTACCCAGGGTATAGAAGCTCAGAAATTAGAACTGGTTCGTTTGCGGATTCGTAATAAATTTTATGAACGAGACGAAATTTTACGAAAAGTCGTGCAGGAAATGTACGAACATGAAGTACGCTACAAATAGTATTTTAAGAAGTTACCCGCCTTTTGTGTTATCCTAATAAAATTTTAACAAAAAAATATTTGACTTGAATCACATAATTGCGATACATTTGCACCCTATTAAATGATCAATAAACGACCTGATACATTTAATTTCCTCAAAACTAAATAGTGGATATCGCAAATAATGATCCGTTACTTGTTACATACAAACAAGAAGATTGCCCGGTATCAATCATCCCGAATGTTTTCCATAATTCAATATTTAAAAAATCACACTAACTCATATAATTCACTAACCGTTTAATTAAATGGAGGCAGTATGAAACAAATCATACTTTTTATTTCGGTCCTTATGTTTGCTGTAAGCAGCGTTTTCGCAGGCAGCGTAGCTGGTAAGGTTACCGATGCGGCTACTGGCGCAGCTTTGGCAGGCGCTAACGTTTTTGTTGAAGGCACTTCTGTCGGCGCCGCAACCGACGAAGATGGTATGTTCTTCTTCGAAATTGATGATGGAACCTACACATTCGTATGTTCTTTTGTCAGCTATAATGAAGTACGTAAAAGCGTAACCGTGTCCGGGAAAAAGACACAGGTTGATTTTGCGTTAAGAGCCAATATTTTAAAAACAAGTGATATTATCGTTGAAGCCAGCCGCGCGAAAGAACGTGAAACGCCGGTTGCTTTTACCAATATTTCTTCCGATGAAATTTCAAAAGGTTTCACGGTTCAGGACGTTCCGCATCTGTTTGTAAATACCCCGGGTATTTATGTGACTTCAGACGGTGGAAGCGGACTTGGTGACTCGAAGGTTTATATCCGCGGTTTTGATGAACAGCGTATGAGTGTTATGATTAACAATATCGAAGTAAATGACCCCGAATCGAAAAAAGTATACTGGTCAAACTGGGGCGCGCTTCCAAGTGGCTCTCAGTCCATCCAGGTACAGCGTGGTGCTGGTTCTTCATTATATGGCGCCGGTGCTTTCGGTGGTTCCATTAATGTATTAACCGCAGACGCTCCCGCTGTTTCGAGCTTAAAAATCAATGCGACTGCCGGTATGTACAATACGTATAAACTGGGTTTTGATTATAACACCGGTTTGTTCGCCGACAACAAAATGTCTTTTTTAACCCGTATTAATTATATGACCGGCAACGGCTGGAGAAAAGACACTTATTATCAGGGAATGTCCTATTACTTCGGTTTATCATATTTTCTAAATGAAAATCATACGTTTCGTTTGGTATTGCATGGAGCACCTCAGTTTCATGCTTATTCCTATTATTCGAATAAAGCGGATACTTATGCAAAATGGGGACGTGATTTTAACAGCCATCCTTATGTAGCCGACAATGACCCAGGCTTAACATCGCGGGAAAAAGACGGTACGAGCCTGGCTGAAATGTTGTATTTCGGTTTCGTAGACAAGGATAAAGGCGGCGAAGTTATTGGAAACGGAAACGTCTCTTTTGATAATAACGTATTCCATAAACCGCAGTTAGAACTGCATTACACCTGGGATATAAACAAAGATAGTTATTTGCAGGTTAATACGTTTGGTACAATGGGACGCGGATACGGTGAAAATATCAGTAATGCCTGGGCCTTCACCAGCATGGGCTACCGTTCGGCAACTGGCGATATCACGATGCAGGATATTATGGATATGGGAGCTAATTCCACATTTGCTAATGGTGGTTATAATTTCCTGAAAAAAGGTGTGTATCAATACCGTGCGCATTCCATTCATAACCAGTTTGGTGCCGTTGCGACCTATAATACCAAATGGATGAACCATCAGTTTTCAGTTGGTGCCGAAGGCCGTTACTGGTGGGCACGCCATTATGGTTTAATTACAAATACCTTTGGAAATAAAGCGGATGCTTCCGTTGCTCTGGATAATGCGCAGATAAAGGTTGGCGGAGCAAAGTCTATTTTCCGTGAAGGTGATGTTTATTATGATAACACCAATACCAAACCGAATTTTTCAATTTTCGGTCATGCATTATGGAATCTGGGTGACTTAAGTGTTATGACAGATTTACAGTATGCTTTGAGAATGTATCACATTAAGGAAGATTTCCCGTCTTCGAATAACCGTCCGGTTGCTGATGGAACATATGTTATGACTCAGAACCTGGAAGGCGGAAACAATGACGGCTTCGTAAATAATGCGGATGTTAAATACAACTTGGTTGATTTTAAAAAGAACTATGCTTTTGTTTCTCCAAAACTCGGTGCAAACTATAATCTTACAGACCACTTGAATTTATTCGCAAACTACAGCCGCGTATACAACGAGCCGCGTGTTAAATATTTCTTTAATTACGGTCAGCCGAATGATGATTTAAAAATCGAAATTTCCGATGACTATGAATTTGGTTTAGGTTTTGCCACCAGAGCATTCAATTTTAAATTAAACTTATATAATATTGAGTTCCAGAATAAAGCCTATAGAATTACGGATCCGACGAAAGCGAATGAACCCGGTTATGATTACAAAGGCCGCCGTTATATTCCGGTTGGCGACGCGACCTACCGCGGTATCGAGTTCAACAGCAATATTATTCTATCAAAGAACTTATCGCTGGGTACTTCTGTTTCCCGTATGGAAAATGCCTGGGGCGACAATGTCTCTGATGAAGCCCGTGAACAGCTTGGTATTAAAAAAGGTAATATTGAACCGGGCGCTCCTCAGTTCATGATGTCGAATGTCATTAGTTATAATAACGGTCCGCTTTATGTTTCGATGGCTGCCCGTCATTATAAAGATTATTATATTCTTCCTGGTAATGAGTTTGTGGGTCTGGAATATGATACACAGACAGAAACCTATGCCAAAGAAGGTGACGTTCTTCCGGCCTGGACGGTTGTAGATGTAATCGTCGGCTGGCAGCAGAATGTCGGCATGTTCAATATGAACGCCTCTTTGCATATCAATAATATTATGAATGAAGAATTCTGGCAGATCGGTAACGAATATGGCCTTCTTCCCGGAAATGAAAGAAATGCCCTGTTTAATTTAGTACTTGGTTTCTAATTAATAACCAACCTGCTTTAATGGCCGCCTCTAAAGGGCGGCCTTTTTTGTTTCGGGGTATTTTGGGGAGTACATTATTTTGGAGTGCATCAGCTGTGACGATGTAAAACTATGAATTGACACAATCAATTCAGTTCAAAGAGAGCCAATTCATACCAAAAAGAGAAATACGAATCAAACAGTTGCCAGGATTCTCTTTTTTTTATAGCTTACCCGCCTATGAAATTAACCGCCGAAAAAATTTCCAAAAATTTTGCCGAAAAATCCATTTTTAAAAATCTAACCTTCGAGGCAGAAAGCGGAACGTGTTTAGCTGTTCTTGGACCGAATGGTTCCGGTAAAACCACCTTAATGCGCATACTGAGTCATTTAATCCTGCCCACTTCCGGTAGCATTACCTATTCCCAAAATGGGACAACGATTCGTCCGGAACACATCTTTCAGCATATTGGGTTTTTAGGCCCCTATCTGGAGTTGTATCAGGATTTAAGCGCCATGGAAAATTTAGAATTTTTCTCAAAAATTCGCGGTTTGAAAGATTTTGCTCCCCGTATTTTTCAGTTAATGGAACAATTCGGTTTAAAGGGCAGGGAAGACGATGCCGTTAAAACATATTCTTCGGGGATGAAGCAGCGTCTGAAATATGTTTTTGCACTACTGCATGAACCACAGATTCTATTTGTGGATGAGCCACGTTCTAATCTGGATGAAGAGGGAATCCGCCTTGTGTACGAAGTTTTACAACAATACAAACAGAATCATTTACTGATTATGGCCACAAACGACAGCGACGATTTGAAACTGGCAGATGTGAAGGTGCAGGTAAATGTATAAAGCGTGGCTGGTATTTAGAAAAGATGTCCAGCAGGAATTTAAAACCCGCTATGCCCTGAATGCGATTTTCCTGTTTGCCATTGTTACCCTGACGGCCGTTTCATTTTCCATTGGCGCTTTTTCTGCCGGTCCCGAAATACTTTCCGCGCTGCTCTGGATCATTCTGTTCTTTTCGTCCATGTCCGGTCTGGCGCATATCTTTGTGCGGGAAGAAGAGACGCACACGGCCGATACTTTAAAGCTGGTTACTACCTCTTCCAGCGTTTTTATTGGCAAACTACTGTTTAATATTATGCTGCTGTTTATGGTCGAACTGCTGGTCGTGCCGCTCTTTATGGGCGTAATGAATTTTGTAATTTATGATGCTTTTGTTTTTGTGCTCAGTCTTGTTTTCGGAACTTTTGGGCTGGCCGGGGGCGGAACCATCGTTGCGGCTATTATTTCTAAAAGTAATACGAAAGGCGCCTTGTTTACCGTACTGGCCTTTCCCATCCTTCTGCCGGTTATCGTAAGTGGAATAAGCGCAGCAAAGAAAGCAGCGACCAACGCACCATTGGTATTGGCCTCATCGGAATTACAAGCCCTGTTTGCCTTCGCAGTCGTCATCATAACAGCCGGGATTCTGCTTTTTGATTTTATCTGGAATGAATAGCGATGGTTAATAGTTTAAAACGTAAGAGTGTAGGATTTTTTGCTCTTTAATTGCTGAGGCTGTAAATTTGCACTTTCTAAGGGGACGAGATGTTTTTAAAATCATTAAAAATTATCTTATTTTTTTTGCTGGCTGCCGTTATTTATGGTGCGTTCCTGTATGCTCCTTTGGCTAAAGGACTGGGGGAATATACCCGGGTACTTTATTTCCATGTACCCACCGCCTGGATTACGGTAACGGCATTTGCGGTGGGCGCTTTATTCAGCGGGATCTACTTAAAGAATAAAGAGCTTAAATATGATCTCTGGGCTGAAGCGGCAAATCAACTGGGTTTGCTGTTTGGCGTCCTGGCAACTGTAACCGGTTCCATTTGGGCAAAAATGAGTTGGGGCTCTTTTTGGAACTGGGATCCGCGGGAAACCTCTATTTTTATTTTATTGTTAATCTATGCCGCTTATTTTGCGCTTCGTTCAGCCGTAGAACAGGCAGACCGGCGTGCTGCGCTTTCTGCTGTGTATGATTTACTGGCGTTTGTAACCGTGCCTTTTTTTGTTTTTGTAGTACCGCGGATTTATTCGTCTCTACATCCCGATCCCATTGTAAATACACAGGGTAAAATTCATATGAACGGCAAAATGCTGCTGGTTTTTTTAAGTTCCCTATCTGCATACACGGCGGTCTTTTTTTGGATGCTGAAGCAGCGTATCGATTTAATCGGGATTCAATTAAAAATAAAACAATTGGAGAATTAAATGCAGCCGATTTACGTTGTACTAATTATTAATATAATTATCTGGACAGGGATATTTAGCTACCTGTTGACAACCGATAAAAAAATTAAAACGCTTAAAAAAAAGTTAGATCAACTATCTAACGAGAAAAACCGATAAAAACAGAACGAACAGAAAGGAACGCTTTATGCGCTCTAAATATATAATTGGCGGTATTATTATTATCGCCTTTACAGTCTGGGCTGGCATCTCTTTTAACGCTACCCTTACACCTTATGTGTCAATTGCCGACGCAAAAGCATCCTCTGCCACGGTGCAGGTGAAAGGTGAACGCCTGGGTGATGGAGAGTTTAATATACAGAGTAATTTGTTCACATTTAAAATAAGAGACGAGTTAGGCGATGTTATTAAAGTCGTTTACGATGGTGCGAAACCCGGTAATTTTGATCAGGCGTCCCACGTGGTATGCGTTGGAAAATTTGAAAATGGTGTTTTTCATGCGAAGGATCTTCTGGTAAAATGTCCGTCTAAATATCAGGAAGATGAGGCTGGTGTATGATTATAGGGATTGCGGCAACTGCACTTACATTTACGGCTCTTATCATAAGTATTGTATCCTATTTTTTGTATTATCAGCGTAAAAATGAAGACCTGCTTAAACTGGCGCGTCTTAGCTTTTATACTTCGGCTGTGCTTATTGTCCTGCAATCGGCTCTGCTGATGTGGGGTATTTTAAACCATCACTTCGAATGGTCCTATGTCTTTAGTTATTCTTCCCGGGACTTAACGTTATATTATTTGATTTCTACCTTCTGGGCCGGGCAGGAAGGTACCTTTTTACTATGGACACTTATGGGCTCCCTCTACGGCGTTTTCATCATCCGTAAAAAAGAAGAAGACGAAGCGCTCGTCATGAGCTTTATGGGGCTGGTTCAGGCTTTTATTGTGATGATCCTGATTAAAAAGAATCCTTTTTCTTTTGTGTGGCAGGTTAATCCTTCTGTGTTCGGGCCGGGCGTTATTCCGCCGGACGGCAATGGACTCAATCCTTTGCTGCAGGACCCCTGGATGACCATTCATCCGCCCATTCTATTTGCCGGCTATTCGGCAACTATGATTTTGTTTGCCTTTGCCATGGCCGCTTTGATTAAAAAGAATTATTCCGGCTGGATTAAGCCAGCCTATCCTTATGTACTGTTTACCAGCACTATGCTGGGAACCGGAATCATTTTAGGCGGCTACTGGGCCTACACAACCTTAGGCTGGGGCGGCTTCTGGGGTTGGGACCCGGTGGAGAACAGCTCGCTTATTCCCTGGATTACATCGCTGGCCCTTATTCATGGCATTGTGATTCAGCGTACTCAGGGAGGGGTTAAAAAAACAAATATCTTTCTGGCCCTGATTACTTTTATTCTGGTACTGTACGGAAGTTTTCTTACCCGCAGCGGGGTACTTACAGATTTCTCCGTTCATTCCTTTGGCAGCTCTGAGCTAAATCTTTATCTCACAGGATTTGTTGTTTTGTTCCTGGCCATCAGCCTGTTGACATTTTTATTCCGCATTAATGAAGTGAAGAGTGAAAAAGTACAAACAGCATTCTTTTCACGAGAATCGTTTATTTTGTTTGGTGTGCTGGTATTGGTCATTTTTGCAATTCTGACATTTCTGGGAACTTCTTCTCCCATTATTTCCGGCTTCTTCGGAAAAGCGTCCAATGTATCTACCGATTACTACAATACACTGGCCGGGCCGCTGGCAATTTTGATCGGCCTGTTAATTTCCCTTGCTCCGCGTATGACCTGGAAACGAAACAATGGAGAAAAACTAAGGCAGTTGATTTGGCATCTCAGCGGAGCAATCGTACTTGGCATTATTAGTTTTATTTTGGGAATTCGCGATATAATTCCGCTGATAATTACAATCGTTGCTTTTTTTATGATCCTGGTCAATGGCGAACTTATTGTCCGGATGCTGCGCCGGAAGAACTACAAATTCGGCGGATACCTGACTCATTTAGGATTGGGATTAATGCTGATTGGGATCATAACCTCCTCGGTCTATGACAGTTCAAAACGGGTAACCCTGCCGATGGATACACCCATCCATGTGATGGGGCATGAGGTGGAATATAATGGCAAAGTACCTTCTCCAGACGGAAAAGATAAGGTGCTGCTGAAAATCAATAATAAAAAAGAAATTGCCAAGTTTTACTGGAGTGAATACAGTCGGGCCTACATGGTCGGGCCGGCGGTTCAGAATACATTCCTGCGCGATTTTTATGTTTCGCCCATCCAGATTATTCCGCCTGAAAAAAGCTGGTCCAATGCGCGTGAGGTAGAGCTGAAAAAGGGCACTAAAATTTCTTTTGGAGAGTATCAGCTGGAATTCCTTAAATATGATATGGGAAATCATGGAATGCAATCCGGTGATATTCATCTTGCAGCCGAAATTGCAGTTTTTGATAAGGCGGGCGAGGACCTCGGCATCATTAAACCGGCACTGGTTATGCGCGGTCAGAAAAAAGAAGTTCTACCCGCTGAATTGCCGGATCAAAAACAGAAGGCAATGATAAAAGGGATTAACGTGGAAACCGGTTCGCTTACGCTTGCTGTTGCCGGTGGGGATAGTTCCAAGGATATTTATGCGGGGAAAGAATTACTGGCCGTCGAAATTTCGGTAAAACCTTTGATCAGCGTTTTATGGCTGGGAACGGTCCTGCTGGTTATGGGATTTATCTTAACCATTTACCAGCACCGCCGGAAAAAAGCGCCAACGACAGCATAGCGTTTTGCACAGGATGAAATGATTTTGTGTCAGCAAAATAGGTTCTTTCTCGTTTTGTGTGGGTAATTTGGCATAAGAAAATCACTTTTCCATCCGTTGAAGTCCTGGCAGGCGTATTGCAAAGGAGGAACATATTATTTGGCATTTCTGCCAGAAACTTTTGACACCACCGAAACATTCCGAAGGAATGAAAAATGAATAACCCCGAATGAAATTCGGGGAAATGAAATAAACAAGCCACGATTTCAACTCTGAAGGGGTTGAAATTCTTTGAAGCATCCATTCATCAAAGGACAAATTTGATTAAACTGCTTCGCAGTTTTTCACTTTTGTTTCATTTTCATCTTCGGGTTTCACCCGAAGTTATTCATTTGTTACTGCTTCGCAGTTAATGGAATATAAATCGCATCATATCATAAACAGTGATGTGTTTTATTGAAATTTGTGTTTTATCCGTGATAATCAGCGGCCTTCAATTTTGCACTTAATCATTTTCCCACACGGAATGAGAAAGAACCGCAAATTATTTATCGGGAAGCGAACCCAAAATCAATGTATTGAAATATTAAAAATTAAAAAAACCAACAGATAACCGCCGTTAGTCCGGCGGTTTTTTTTTGAAAGTATCTGAATATACAGTACTTAGGGTCGAATGGGTCAACTTGAAATGAAATTGAGAATACTGTATATTGACTTTCGTTTTTAAGATTAAAAAGCAGCCTATGCAGCGAATAAAGCTTGTTTTGGAGTATGACGGCACCGGATACAGCGGCTGGCAGATTCAGAACGGACAAAGTTCGGTTCAGGAAGAATTGGAACGCGCGCTCTTTGTCCTTTTTAAACAGCAAATCCGGGTTACAGCCGCGGGCCGTACAGACACCGGTGTTCATGCCCGGAAACAGGTGGTGCACTGCGATATACCGGACTTTGATATATTCAAATTAAAACGCTCTTTAAACGGCATTCTTAACAGAGATATTGCCGTTAAAGAAATTACGGAAGCAGCGGCGGGTTTTCATGCCCGTTTTGATGCCACAGCGCGGCGGTACCGCTATTCCATTACGACGAATGTCACGGCCTTAAACCGTCTGTATGTCTGGACGGTACACTATCCGCTGAATTTTACACTGATGCAGGCCGGCGCCGGAGTTGTTTCGGAGTACGAAGATTTTAAAGCCTTCTGTAAAGTGAACAGTGTTGTTAAACATTATCGCTGCAGCATATTGAACAGCCGATGGATACGGGACGGCGATGTGTTTATTTATGAAATAACCGCCAACCGTTTTCTGCACGGAATGGTGCGGGCCATAACCGGTACACTTATCGAACTTGGCCGCGGAAGGATTACACTCTCCGATCTGCGCCGTATGATAGAATCACGTGATCGGCGGCAGGTTCCCGGAGCGGCTCCGGCAAAAGGGCTGGTTCTGGAAGAGGTTAGTTACTAAAAAAGAAATAGCTATAAAAAGGAAAATACATGAAATTTTTTATTGATACCGCAAATCTCGATGAAATTCGGGAAGCGGCCAGTATCGGTATTCTGGATGGTGTGACCACGAATCCAACTTTAATTTCCCGCGAAAAGGGAGAACCAAAAGAAATTTTTAAAGCCATTTGTGAAATCGTGGACGGCCCGGTAAGCGCCGAAGCAGTTTCATTGGATTGGGAAGGAATGGTAAAGGAAGGCCGCGAACTGGCCAAAATTCATTCCAATATTGTAGTAAAAATTCCCATGACAAAAGATGGATTAAAAGCGGTTAAACAATTAGCGGAAGAAGGTATTCGTACCAACGTAACCTTGATTTTTTCTCCCATTCAGGCCTTGCTCGCGGCACGTGCCGGGGCTTCGTTTGTGAGTCCCTTTGTGGGCCGTCTGGATGATATCGCCACTGAGGGAATGCAGCTTGTTGAGCAGATTCAACAGATATTTGAAAATTATGATATCACCACCGAAATTATTGTAGCCAGTATCCGGCATACGATGCACGTTGTGGAAACCGCGCTGATTGGAGCGGATATCGCGACCATTCCGTTTAAAGTGATCGAACAGATGATGAAGCATCCCCTGACAGACAAAGGAATTGACAGTTTTTTAAAGGATTGGGAACAAGTAAAAAACCGGTAAAATAAAATGTCAAAATTAGTTCAGCCAATTTTAACCATCATTATCGGCATTATGGCGGGAATTTACCTGTATCAGGAATTTGGCCCCCAGGCCCGGCAACAGGCAGACACCACCGCAGTAACTGTAGTGCATGCCGAATCGCTTCAGGTGACCGATATTCCTACCAGTCGCCGGAATGCCATTACCGAAGCCGTAAAAAAAGTACGGCCCGCTGTTGTTTCCATTAATGTCACTAAAGTAAAAAAATATATACAGCATTCTCCTTTTGGAAATGATCCGTTCTTTAGCCGCTACTTTCCGGAAATATACGGCGATCGTATTATCGAGCAGCCTATCCAATCGCTCGGTTCCGGTTTTATTATTTCTGAAGACGGATATGTGGTAACCAATAACCATGTGGCCGGCAATGCGGAAGAAATTATTGTGGTTATGAGCGACGGTACACAACTTACAGCAAAACTTGTCGGCAGTGATCATGTAGCAGATATTTCACTGCTAAAACTGGATAAAAAGAATCTTCCTTTTGTTAAATTTGGAGATTCTGATAATATGCTGATTGGGGAGTGGGCCATTGCTCTTGGTAATCCCTTTGGGCTTTTTGTCAATAATTCACCCACGGTAACCATCGGAGTGATCAGTGCAGTGAATCGGGATTTTTCACCGATGGAAGGCAGGGTGTACGAAGATATGCTGCAAACCGATGCTGCGATCAACCCGGGTAACAGTGGCGGTCCCCTGTGCAATGCAGCCGGGGAAGTTGTGGGAATGAATACCTTTATTTATACCGGTTCATCGGGTTCATCAGGTTCAGTAGGAGTCGGTTTTGCCATTCCATCAAATTATATAAAGCAGATTATCGAAAAGATAAAAAATCGTGGTAAGGGCGATTCGGAATTTTGGACGGGATTATCCGCCATCGATATCACGCCCTATATTGCCCTGGGAGTTCATTATAATTCTACAAAAGGCGTTATCGTAAATCAGATAGTTAAAAACAGTCCGGCCGAAAAAGCCGGAATTGAACTAAAAGATGTAATCCTTTCTCTTAACGGAATTGATATTTCCAACTCGCAATCTGTACGCTATGTTCTTAATTCTCTGGAACTACTGGTCGGCGATAAATTAAAAGTGAAAATTTGGCGGAATGGAAAAATTCTGGAAAAAGTAATCATACTCGAAAAAGAACCGCATTAAATAGTTAATACCGGGAAACGGGAGGATGTGTATTGGCAGGTGGAACACTCTTATTTGAAGGCAGCACCAAAAAAGTGCTCCAGGCAGAAGCAGCCAACCAGGTTGTTTTAGAATTTAAAGACAGCAAAACTGATTTTGATGGTGAAAAGCGGTCAGGATTTAAAGGAAAGGGAGCCGTTCGCCTTGCTTTGACCAAAGTCGTTTTTGAATATTTGGAAAGCTATAATATTCCTACCCACTGGGGTAAGGTTATCGGGCCGGACAAGGTACAGGTAAAAAAAATGGATATGCTGCCCATCCGGGTGTTGATCCGCAATATTGCCGCCGGGAGTTTGTGTGAACGTTTTAATATCAAAGCTGGAATGCCGTTAAAATATCCGGTACTGGAATACTATCTAAAAGATGAAGCGTTGGGGGATCCTATGATCTCCGAATCGCACGCATACGCCTTTGACCGCTGCAGCCCGGACGAGATAAAACATATTTCACGGCTTTCTTCCAAGGTAAACGCGGTATTGAAAGCCTTTATAGATCGGCGGAAACTGAAGTTAGTGGATTATACACTGGAGTTTGGACGTTCGCAGAATAAGATTTATCTTGCGGATGAAATTACACCGGATAATGCACGCCTTTGGTATATTGACGAGAAAGGCGCCTTAAAGCAAAATCATTTCCATCTGACTAACAGTAAAGCAGAAGCGTCTTTCCGTGAAATTCTGGAACGTCTTACCGGAAATGGGAGTTTGTAATGATAACCAAAGATGGTTATAAAATTATTTTGTATACAGGCCTGCTTGAAATTCTTTTACTCGCTGCCTCGTATTTAACTTCCTCTGTGTTTCTGTGGATTCTAACGGGAATTATCGGCGTCCTTTTCATATTTCACTTTTTCTTCTTTCGTGATCCCGAGAGACAGATGCCTGCCGGAGATGCCTTCATAATCTCACCGGCGGACGGGACAATCATTAAAATTGATGAAATAGACGAACCCCTGTATCTTAAAGAAAAAGTACAACGGGTGGCGATATTTATGTCGGTCTTTAATGCGCATATCAATCGTAATCCCGTAGAGGGAACCGTTGAGTTTTTGGAACATAAAAACGGTCAGTTCCTGGCGGCCTTTGCCGATAAGGCGCTGGATGTAAATGAACGTACCGAAATTGGCGTAAATACAAAATATGGAAAAATATTTTTTGTACAAATTGCCGGGCTTATTGCCAGGCGGATTGTCTGCCGTCTGCAGCCGGGAGAGAATATTCAAAAAGGCGAACGCTTTGGGATGATCAAGTACAGTTCCCGGGTAGACGTGTTTCTGCCGCTTTCAGCAAAAATCAATGTGTCGGTAAAAGACAAAGTAAGAGCGGGGGAAACTATTATTGGAGAGTTTAAATCGTGATTAAGGTTCCCCGTTCCATTATGCCCAATTTTTTTACAATGGGAAATATGTTCTGTGGATTTATGTCCGCGGTTCTGGCCCTGTATGTGAAGGATTTTACCTTTGCCGCCTGGATGATTTTGCTGGCTTCCTTTTTTGACGCGATGGATGGTAAGGTTGCCCGGTTGACAAATGCTTCCAGTAAATTCGGTGTCGAATACGATTCCCTGGCCGATAATATTTCGTTCGGCCTGGCGCCGTCGGCTTTGATTTACGGCTTTTTCTTTCATACCTGGGGCAATGCCGGTATTTTTATCAGTTTTTTCCCGCTGCTCTTTGTCAGTATTCGGCTGGCCCGTTTTAATGTACAGCTCGAGGGCTTTGATAAAAGTGAGTTTGTCGGACTTCCATCGCCGGCCGCAGCCATCACACTTGCCACCTATGTGCTGTTTGCCGGTATGCATTTCCCGCAGGGAGAAATATTTCCACGCGTTCTGCTTTTAATCACCGTGGCTGTTTCGGTATTGATGGTCAGTACCATTCGTTATGATGTACTGCCGCCTTTTACGTTTAAAGGCGGAGTGTTTCAGGCAATTCTGTTTATACTTATGCTGGTTGTGATTATTACTGCGGTTATTTTTCCGAAAACATTGTTGTTTCCATATATTTTAATCTATGTTCTCAGCGGGCTTGGCCGCTTTGTTTTTCGCGTTGGACTTGGAAAAGGTCTTCGGAAAACATAGTGTTGTCACGTCCTGCAAAAAAATTCGCGGGAGTGTGAAATGTCAAAAAAAGGTTGGATTTATTATATTGTAGTGCTTTTCCTTGGGGCTCTTATAGGGTCTGTTTTGGGAGAAGTGGTTGCTTATATCATTCCTGCAGGAGTCGTTCAGCAGTTCTTTCTTAAGTCTGCCACTGCTACTGTTGGACCGGGAACTTTGAACATTATTATCCTCAGCCTGACGCTGGGGTTTACCATAAAAATAAATATAATGGGCGTCATCGGTATTTTAATCGCTGCCTACGCCTTACGCTGGATGAAATAATTTTTAGAAAAGAGGAATAAAATGTTTGGTATCGGCACAACAGAACTGCTGGTTATTTTGTTTATTATTCTACTGGTATTCGGTTCAAAGAAACTGCCCGAACTGGCACAGGGACTGGGGCGAGGTATCCGTGAATTCAAGAAAGCCACCAATGATATTCAGGATGAACTGGATATTAATAAACCTTTATCCGAGCCGAAGAAGGATACTAAAGAACCCGAATCCAAGGCCTAAGAAGGTACTGATTTCATACCGCTTTTGCAGATTATAAAGGTAAACTATAATGAGCAAAAAAGGCTGTCCGGTACTTTTTTTTCTGCTGGTTTTCGCTGTTCATTTTTTGAGTGCGCAAATCCGGAATCCCGGATATGCGGGTACTAAGGCAAATAAAGATTCAATCTTTTGGCAGCCGAATTACCTAATCCTTAGCGGGCCGGATTCATCTTCCCTTAATATCCAAATGACAGCGCCCTCGCTCCCAAAGAATAACGCCTATTACGATCCCCGTAGAGCCATGCCCGGGAACAGACTCTTTTTAGATACGCGCAGCAGTTCCTATTATGTTCCCCGGCAAGTTGGTGATAAATTAAACCGTATTATGAACCGTCCATCTTCCAATGAGGTCGCTCCTGTTTTTGCTGCCGCTGTTCTGGCCGCCAGTATCGCCAGCCAATATATAAAAATCGATTATGAGTTGAAATTAGCCGCGGCCGATTATGTGCTAGATGAAAAATATTTCCCTATCCTGGCAGCGCTGTGGGCGCAATCCCCGCAGACGGCTTTTCAGCTTTTTAAATACGATTCCATTAAAAAAGATCGTACGGTGGTCATTCTAAAAAAAGAACTTTCTGAACTATCCGATTTAAATATTATAAAAGTAAAATTTCAGGAGAATGCGCCAAACTTGTATTTACCTGCGCAGAATCGGGACGAGGTTGAAAAACTTATTTCGGGGGCTCTAAAAAAAGAAAAATTATTACCGGAACAGAAGCGGAAACTACAGGCACTCGTACAGATTATCGATTCCCGGAAGTGAGGCCTGCGCTTGGCTTATTTTTGGATAACCCGACCGCTTAATGTTTTGCTTACCTTTATCAGTGTCTGGCTGGCTGCCTTTATTTCACCCAATTTTGCAGTCACTCCTCTGGTGGGATTAGCCGCGCTTTCCGCCGCTTTTATCCTGGCCGGCGCGAATGTTATCAATGATATTTATGATTTCGAAATTGATCGGGTTAACCGTCCAACACGGCCACTTGCTTCGGGCGCCCTTAGTATCAGGCAGACCTGGCGCTGGTTTGCCATTCTATATATGGCCGGGCTGCTAACAGCCCTTGCCGCAGGCGTCTGGTTCTTTTGTATTGCCGCTGTGATCGCCGGGTTGCTGATCTGGTACAGTACACATCTAAAACGTACCGTTTTAATTGGAAATATTCTGGTCAGTTTTGCCGCCGGGCTGACGTTTATTTTTGGTGCATTGGCGGTGTACGACTGGCAAGCCGGGCTCGTTCCCGCTGTTTTTGCCTTCTTCTTTCATTTGGGCAGGGAAGTGATTAAAGATATGCAGGATTTGGAAGGTGATTTACAGAACAATGCCGTTACTTTTTCGGGGAAGTTCGGATTAAAAGCGGCGGTATTATTGGTGAATATTTTATTTGGATTGTTGCTCCTGCTTACCCTTATGCCGTATATTTTCTCAATCTATTCAGCAGGTTATTTGTGGATTGTTATTCCCGGGGTGGATGGGGTCTTAATATTTGTAATGTTTAGACTCTGGTTTCCGAACAGTCCGTCTGTTTTAGGAAAACTCAGCAGTCTGTTAAAGGTCGATATGTTTGTTGGTTTAAGCGCAATTTGGGTAGGAACGCATTATGCTGCTTTCTTTAATTGAAAATTTAGATAAGCTTGATATAATACTCGCCTCAAAATCTCCGCGGCGCTTTGAAATACTGAAAAATGCCGGCCTTTCGTTTCAGGTGTTGACCA
>JANTFQ010000015.1 GCA_024763405.1 Calditrichaceae bacterium | reverse complement strand
GTAAATAAATCCAAATCTTCCGCGGCTATCGTTCCCCAGCGCACCATCGCTTCCAAATCAATAATTTCCCGCCAGTAATCCTGTCCAAAAATAATAATCGGCAGCTTGCGTTCGATTTTTTTAGTCTGAATCAGGGTTAACACTTCCATCATCTCATCAAAAGTACCGAACCCACCGGGGAAAACGATCAATGCTTTCGCCTTGTACACAAACCAATATTTACGCATAAAGAAATAATGAAAATCAAATGAAAACTCTTCTGAAATATAGGGATTTGGTTTTTGTTCATGCGGGAGTGAAATATTTAAACCGATGGATTTTCCCCCTGCCTGATGGGCGCCCTTGTTAGCCGCTTCCATAATTCCCGGGCCGCCGCCCGAACAAACGTAACAGCATTGTTTTCCGCTCTTCTTGTCCATCGCCCATTCTGTAATTAACTGCGCTAGTTCGGTCGCATCCTCGTAATATTTGGATAAACGCAGCTGCAGACGGGCGGCAGATAGTTTTTTTTCATTTTCCGGAGTCGGATTTTTTTCATACAACTCAGCCGCTTTAAAAATTTCTTTTTTGGCAAATTCTTTTGGCTTTAAACGGGCGGACCCAAAAAAGACAACCGTAGAATCAATTCCGCTCTCGTTAAAACGGTTATTGGGTTCGATATACTCCGAAAGGATGCGGATAGGACGCGCCTCGGAACTATTCATAAATTCCGGATTTTTATATGCTTTTAAGGGATAATGTGATTTTGCCATTTTTGCTCCACTGAATTATTTACCGGGATTGCCTGCTATATTAATTGCGTCCTGCCGGTATTTTCTCATTTCTCTTTCATACTCGATCAAAAATGGATTATCTTCAATTTTACCAAGGACCGCTTCCATTTCCTGTGCATTTTCGTAGTTCATTGTCCGGAAATCACCGCTATAATCTTTTTGGCGGGATGCAAACGCCCAACTCAGCAATTGTTCTGTTATGGTCGAAAATTCATTTAAAATGGATTTAATATCGTCCATCGTAATATTTTCTACAGATATTTTTAACAGGTTCATCAGGGTAAATAAGGCATGCCCGCTTTTTACTTCTGCATATGCGGCTTCTATTCCGGCATATTCCCGGTGCAGCTTTTCCCATGAATATTCCGTTTCTGTTACCTTTTTAATGAGCTGCTCAACGCTCTGCTTCGGGACAATCATTCCACCGAGATTTATCCATGCACGGGGGACTTCCCGAAAAGCTGTCTGTACAGCGGAAATTGCGCTCATTTTATCGGATCGAAGTATACGCAGTAATTCCCGGCCTCCGTAAAAAAGTAACATCATTCGGTATAAATAAATGCCCTGCGCCGGTTTAATGATTTCGGCTTTCCCCTTATTAATGAGTCCGTTTAATTTTAGATTTACCTGTTTGTCGATTGCCGCATAATTCTGCACAATTTCACCAAGGGTAAGCTTGCGCTGCAACGCTTCTTCGAGGGCGTTTTTTAAAAGTGAAATACCGGCCACCATTTCTTCTGCCGTGTCCGGGGCAAGATAATCGGTTTCTATAAACTGCTGTTTAACAATCCGTTTATCCCGTTTTTTAAACTTCCAGGTGTTACGGGCCAGGGCATACATATTATATTTAAACCAGAAAGCTGGAAAAACCTGAACATTGGCCGCATTTTGTGCCGGGCTTATCAGAGAAAAGGGCAGGGTGATGTTAAGTTCGGCATTGTAGTTTCCTTTGGCAATCAGCGTAAAAGCCGCAAATTTTGAATTGTGTTTAAAGGTACTGTTTAAACCCGGCCAAAATCCACGCTCTGCCAGTATTTCACCATCTGCCGCCCGGGAATTATGATTGGAACCGATGGTTGCTCCGGCGGCAATATTTGATTGTCCCATGACCGTACAGGCAATTAAGAAGGAGTTGTTATGGTGCTGCTCGTGAAAGGGAAAGATTAAATTACTTAAAACTTCACAACAGGATATTGTGGAATTGGGGCCTAAAACTGTATTTAGAAAGCGGACACCGTATTGTAGTTTGACGTTGCGTCCGGTAAGAAAATTTTCGGCAATGACATTAGAATCTATTTTATTCTGAAAGCCGATAATGCCGTTTTTCAGATTTACGCCCGCACCTATATAAGTTGGTTCTGCTCCGCTGGATTGAATGGTAACATTATTCAGGCGCAAAGTTCCTTCAATCGTACAGCTTTCGCCGCAGATTGTATTCTGAATGCTCCCGGCATTGCGTAGAACCGAGTTTTTTCCGATGGAGGCACAGGAATAGGGTTGCTTGCTGCTTAGCGCATCTGTCATTTCCGTTAGTTTATGAATAAATTTTTCATCGTGCGGATATTTGGACCAAAGATACGCGTCGGCCGGAAGCATCCCGGCAAATGGTAAAATACTTCTTCCGCCGTTCTCGTTGGACGCTTCAATCCACAAACGATCCGATTCGTTCTGACCCGGGCGTAAAAAACCATTACCAAAAGTTGTCGTGTCCGAAGCGCTCAATTCATCAATATTGAACAGAATACAATTATCTTCTATCCGGTAATTCGCCAGCAACCTGACCGAGCGGATGGAAACGTTGCCGCCGATGGCACAGGAAATGATGGTAGAATCGTAAATGCCGACGGGAGAGGGAATGCCTTTGTCATCTAAAAAACCAGGCTCGAGATTTCCGAGATAGACGGTTCCCCAAAAGACCGTATTACGGATGCAATTTAAATCAATAGGCTCTTTAACTAAAACATTCTGCCAATCGGCCGCATGATTTTGGTTTTGCACTAAAATAGAAATTTGAGATTTTGATAAATGCCGGTATTCTTCTAAATCGATTAGAAAATTATTTACAGGAAAGGAAGCCGCGATATTGGATTGAGATTGGGCGTTCATAGGGACCTCATCTTAAAATTGTATTTGACAAAAACGGTACGGAAAATGGATAAAGATGATTAATTAGTGCCTGTCTTTAATGTGCGGTCGTATCATTTATAAGAAAAAATAACGCTACTTTTTGAATTATTGTCTTAAGAACCCACCCTCCCGATAAAAAGCATCGGGAATCCTCCTTGAATTGAGGGTGTTGCACAATCATAAGATTTCTCCTCAAACTCGGATTTAATCCCCCTTTTTGTTCGAAATGACAGGCATTCTGTGTCATTTCGAGTGGATTTCGAAGAAATAAGCGAGAAATCTTAGAAACTGCAACACCCTAATTTCAGGGAGGGGACGGGAGGGTCAAAATCTTGACAAAGACCACTGCTGCTTTCTGACTTTATGGACAGTCACCAATTAACCTGATTGTCGTACGATTATACCATAAAATTTAGAAAAAATAAAACAAGTCCCAAATTTTTATTTTAGTTTAAAATTTTGTATACTCTTTTTTATTGCCTTTAACCTTTATTTTTAAAACTCAGTCAGGGAAAATATGATACGAAATGCAAGTTTTGGTCCCCGGTTGGTTCGTGAATACAACGAACTTAATATTTTACGGTTCATTAAAAATGACGGGCCTATTTCACGGGCCGACATTGCCAAACGCTATAAAATATCCAAAGCAGCCGTATCTGAAATAATCAACAATCTGCTCATGCAGGGGTATGTCTTCGAAACCGGCATCGGTAATTCCACCCACTTAGGCGGCCGCCGGCCCATTATGTTGGAATTTAACCCGAAGGCCGGTTATTCTTTTGGAATCGAAATAAAACGGGATCATGCCCGGGCCGCCTTGAGTGATTTGAACGCGCACATTCATGCCAATAAAGTAATTGAATTCGAAACCCATACGACCTTAAATGTCGTTTTAGAAATGATATGGGCTGAAATGGATAAAATGCTTAAAAAGAGCTGGGTACGCCAGGCGAAGCCTATGGGAATCGGCGTGGCTATACCCGGAGTTATCAATTATCAAACCGGGAGAATTGAAGAATCGGATTCACTGAAAGAATGGCAGGGGTTCCCGTTACGGGATGCTTTTGAAAAACGGTATGGCGTGGAAACAATAATCGAAAATGATGTAAAGGCCGTTAGTCTTGCGGAATCACGATTCGGCAGCGGAAAAGGAGCGCAAAATCAAATCTATTTGTGGATTGGGGACGGGCTAGGCGCGGGCATCATTATAAACGGAGAACTCTACCGGGGCGCTTCTGCGGGTGCCGGTGAGATTGGTTATCTTAAGCCCTGCGGTTTCATTTCGGATACCGCACAATATAAACATCTTTATAAAAAACAGAAAACCTTTGCAGAGCTCTTATCAGAAAAAGTGTTATTGGAGGCGGCACGAAAAATTCTCAATAATGACAATTTGACTATGGATGATTTTCAGGAAGAGGTCAACAAGGAACAGCCGGAAGCGATGGAGCTATTGCAAGAATATGCCGAATTAACAGCTTGTATCTGTATTGACCTGGTAAATACACTGGATCCGGAACTGATTATCATTGGTGGAAACGAATTGGCCGGCAATAAGAGTTTTCAGAAATTTTTAAAAGAAAAAGTGAAAAACGGTGTTTTAAAAACAACCGCTAAAACCGTACATATTAAAAGCGCCACCATCAAAAAGAATGCGGGAATTCTGGGTTCCGTCGCTTTGGTTCTGGAAGATATTTTTTATATGGAACGATTAAATATATTACGCTATCGTGATGTGTTTGGATTTAAACGCTGATGTTTTCATATTAAGGCCAATCATTTTATTTATTTGCGATCATAGCCCGGTATAAGTTAAATTGCGCCCTTTCAATTTTAATGCGGTAGTCAGGGCAGAATTTTGTTTTTTCAGCTTCATCACACAGATTATTCTTCGAAGGCCAGAGCCGGAACTATTACCACGGACCATGGAACTATCGAAACTCCCATTTTTATGCCCGTCGGTACACAGGCTTCCGTTAAAACACTTTCCCCGGATGAATTAATCGAAGCAGGCGCCCAAATTATTTTGGGAAATACCTACCATTTGTATATGCGTCCCGGCGCGGAGCTTATACGGAAATTTGGCGGTTTACATGCGTTTATGAATTGGAAGCGTCCGGTTTTAACGGACAGCGGCGGCTATCAGGTTTTTAGCCTGAAAGAACTGCGCAGGATTAATTCCGAAGGTGTCATCTTCCGATCTCATCTTGATGGTTCCAAGCATCTGTTTACACCGGAATCCGTCCTTTCGGTTCAGCAGAACTTAGGCAGCGATATTATGATGGTTTTAGATGAATGCGCACCGCATCCGGCCACATATGAATATGCACAGAAGTCCAATCTGCTGACACTGGAATGGGCACAGATAGCCCGGGAATTGTACGAAAAACATGAGTTTATTTATGGACACAAACAATTCCTGTTTGGTATTGTGCAGGGCAGTACTTACGAAGATATTCGTACGCACAGCGCCACGGAACTGGTAAAGATGGATTTTCCCGGATATGCGGTAGGCGGACTGGCAGTGGGTGAAACTGCCGAAGAAATGTATAAAATAACAAATTTATGCACGGATATTTTGCCGCAGGAAAAACCACGCTACCTGATGGGAGTGGGGATGCCGGAAAATATTATCGAATCCATTGACCGTGGAATTGATATGTTCGACTGTGTTATTCCAACACGTAATGCACGGAATGGAACGGTGTTTACCATGAACGGTAAAATGGTACTCAAAGCCGCCCGGTTTAAAGAAGATCAACAAGCGATTGATCCAGACTGTACCTGTTACACCTGCCGTAATTTCAGCCGGGGATATATGCGCCATTTATACAACGTAAATGAATATTTGGGATTGCGACTGGCCACAATTCATAATGTCCATTTTTATCTGCAGCTCGTTAGGGAAGCCCGTGAACACATATTAAACGATACGTTTGGGGAATGGAAGAACATGATTCTTCCTAAAATTACGGCAGCGCTTTAAAGTTGAATAAAAAGTTTCGAATAAAACAGAAAAAATAAAATAATTATTAATTATTAAAACCAAGGAGTGACAATGCTAGAATTTATTTTACTTATGGCGCCGGCCAATCCCGAGGGTGGCGGTGGAAATCCAATTGCCTCATTTTTACCGTTTATTTTAATCATCGTTATTATGTATTTCCTGATGATTCGTCCCCAGCAGAAAAAACAGAAAGAAAAACAAAAGATGCTGGATGCCTTGAAAAAAGGTGACAACGTGGTCACATCAGGCGGGATTCACGGGAAAGTAACCGGCTTTACTAATGACAACAAAGTTGTGATTATCAAAGTTGATGACAACGTAAAACTGAATGTCGATAAGAGTATGGTGAATGTAGTTAATGTGGTAGGAACCACTAAATAAAATGAAAATTGTTTTTATGGGCAGCCCGGATTTTGCAGCCGTTTCACTTCAGAAATTGGCAGCGGCCGGGTATGATATTTTAACTGTTGTTACCGTACCAGATAAACCTGCAGGCCGGGGGAGAAAGCTCAAATCCCCGGCTGTTAAACAGATGGCCGTGGAACTGGGAATTCCGGTATTACAGCCCGTAAAACTTAAAGATTTCGATTTTATTACTTCTCTCAAAAATCTTAACGCCGACGTTTTTGTGGTTGTGGCCTACCGTATTTTACCTCCCGATGTGTTTTCCCTGCCTCCCGGTGGAACGATTAACGTACATGCCTCACTCTTGCCAAAATACCGTGGTGCGGCACCCATAAACCGAGCCATTATGAATGGCGAGACCGAAACGGGTATCACCATTATGCGGATTGACGCGAAAGTGGATACCGGCAATATTCTGTTGCAGGAAACCGTTGCAATTCCTCCACAAATGAATGCCGGCGAACTCCACGATATTCTTGCCGAAAAAGGCGCCCGTCTTTTAATAAAGGCATTGGGAAATTTGGATCAGATCACACCCTTAAAACAGGATAATCGCCTGGCTACAAGCGCACCGAAAATCAGCAAAGAAACCGGACATCTTTGTTTTAATCATCCGGCTTCGCAGGTTTTTAATCATATCCGTGGATTATCCCCTTATCCGGGCGCTTATTGTTACCTATCTCAGAAAATGTTGAAAATATTTAAAGCGCTTCCTTTACCGGAAGTCCGGTACACGCAAAAGCCGGGAACCGTTGTTGAAGTTCAGCGTGATTCCTTCACCATTAGCTGTGCTCAGGGTGCACTGCTTGTAAAGGAAGTGCAGCTTCAGGGAAAGAAACGTATGTCTGTAAAAGATTTTTTTAACGGCCATAAAATAGAAACCGGAGTACAGTTAAACTGAACTTGCAGCAATAAAAACAGGAGTGGGAAACTTTTTAATCCGATCTGCGTTTCATACCCATGATAACTAAATTAAGGGGGAATCATGGTAAACGTAGATGTCTCGAAGTACCAGGATTTAGAGAAAGCACTTCGGGTTTTCCGCACGAAGGTCCGGCAGGCGCATATTTTAGAGCTGATTAACAGTAAATCTCATTATACGAGTCCCAGTGAGAAACGGCACCGTAACCGCAAACAGAAGGTTCGCCGTTAAATACCAACCTAATTAAATAATTCGAAAGCAGCAGAGAAATCTGCTGCTTTTTTTTTAAAGTTTTCGCTTAAATGTCCGAAAGCCTAATTTTCTGGATTCTATTTAATCAGCCCTTACAGGAGGTAGTGTGGCCCGACCAACGATTCTCATTGTAGACGATTTACCCTCGAATATTGATCTGATTCAAACTTTCTTCTCCGAACAACCCTATAACCTTCTTTCCGCAACCAGTGGCGAAGAAGCTTTAATGCTTGTGGAAAATAATAAAGTGGATCTTGTCCTGCTCGATGTAATTATGCCCGGGATGAATGGCTTTACCGTTTGCGAACGTCTTAAAGCAAAAGCTTCCACCAAATTAATACCCATTATTATGATCACCGGTCTCGAAGACAGCGACAGTAAGATTCGCGGAATTCGGCTGGGCGTGGACGATTTTATCACAAAACCTTTTAATATATTTGAATTAAAGGCGCGTGCAGCTTCTCTTATCAAACTTAAACAATATACCGATCAATTGGAAAATGCAGAAAGTATCTTATTTAGCCTTGCCTTAACGGTTGAGGCAAAAGATCCAAATACCCAGGGACATTGCAGCCGGCTGGCCAATTATAGTATGCTGCTCGGAGAAGAAATTGGCTTGGAAGAGCATGAACTGCGTACGGTACGCAGAGGTGGCGTTCTGCATGATATTGGTAAATTGGCGATCATGGATTCCATCCTCTTAAAACCGGGTCCATTGTCCGAACATGAATTAGAAATAATACAAACACATCCGGCGGAAGGAGAAAAGATATGCCGTCCGCTTCAGACTATGAATGATGTTTTGCCGGTGATTCGGCATCACCAGGAACGTTTTGACGGAAGCGGTTATCCCGATCACCTGAGCGGGGAGGACATACCGCTTTGCGCGCGGGTTGTGGCGATTGTGGACGCTTACGACGCGCTGACCACCTCACGACCCTATCGTACAGCCTTATCGGAGAAAGAGGCACTGCGTGTCTTAGACCAAGAGGTAGAACAGGGGAAATGGGACAGATATTTATTAAATGATTTTAGACAGGTCCTAAAAAAAGAAGATCTGAAAAAGCGCATCAATGCTCCGGTATTTGAAATTGAACGTAGCATTTAAGCTGTTCTCCGGATCTGATTGGGAAATTTTTAAACTTTAATCTGGCGACAAGAGAAAAAATATATAAATGTTTTTTTAACAGGGACTTTTTTTTTAATAAAACCTTATTTATATTTACGCATTATTTAATTACAAACAGCCTGAAGTAAAGACTGTTATGTTACAGGTCCAATAACTTAAAGGGAGAAACTATGTCTCTGCTTATTAATGAAGATTGTATTGCGTGTGACGCATGTTTACCAGAATGCCCCGTAGAAGCAATTTCCGAAGGTGATCCTATTTATGTGATAGATCCCAAAGTATGTGTTGAATGTGTTGGTCATTTCGATGAACCACAGTGTGCTTCCGTATGTCCTACAGATGCATGTCAGCCAGATCCGGATAATCCCGCTTAAGGGTCTTAAATTTTTCCTGAATCAGGATTTTTTACAAAAGGCAGAATGTTTTATATTCTGCCTTTTTTTTATGCTATAACCTGTATTACGACCCCGCTTTTCTACAAAGGTTTGGTTGCATAATTTACGTATTTGTATTACCTTACCCATAATTTTTATAGGCAATTATCTAAGGAAAAATATGTTAGAATATATATCAAACGTCTCCTTTAGCTTACTTCTGGTTGCCTTTACCGCGGGTATATTGATCGGAGCGGCTGTTTACTATCTTTTTCTGATAAAGAAAAAATCAACGGTAAAATGGCTTGTTGACGCGGCAAAGAAAGAAGCCGAAAAAGTAAAAAAAGAGAGGCTTTATGAATTTAAAGTAGAAATGCAGCAAAAGCGTTCCAAGCTGCATTCGGAACTTCGTCAAAAAGAGGATAAAATTTCAGCCATTGAAAACCGGAATTTGAAGAAGGAAAAAGAGCTCCGCAAAGAAGAAAATCAAATTCATATTCGTGAAACCCGTATGGCGGCTAAAGAGGCAAAAATTAATGAACAGGAAGAATTTCTGTTCGAAAAACATAAAAAATTGGATTCACTGCTTGAGCAGCAAAACCGAAAACTGGAAAGTATGGCCGATATGCCGGTCGCCGAGGCAAAAGAACAGTTATTGAAAAATCTGGAAAGTAAGGTAAAATTAGAAGCGGTCCAATTAGCCAATGACATTAAACAGGAAGCCAAAGAAAGAGCTCAACGCGAAGCCAAAGAAATTATTGCCAATGCCATCGAAAATCTGGCCTATGAATTTACGGTAGAATCCACCCTGTCTACTGTCGAACTTCCTAACGAACGTTTTAAAGGAATGATTATCGGCAGGGAAGGAAAGAATATCCGCGCTTTTGAAGAAGCGACCGGTGTTAAGGTGATTGTGGATGATACGCCGGAATTAATTGTTCTTTCCGGATATGATCCGGTGGCCCGCGAAATCGCCCGCATTGCAATGCAGTATTTGATTAAAAACAAATCCATCAATGTGAATTTTATTCAGCAGACGGTAAAACGCGCCAAAAAAGAAGTGGGTCGTTCTATCCTTAGAGCAGCGGATGAAACACTACGTGAATTGAAAATAAGAGACGTTCATCCCTTACTTCGAGAAAACCTGGGACGTTTAAAATACCGTTACAGTTATGGGCAGAATATGCTGCAGCATTCTAAAGAAGTCGCTTTTCTATCTGGCTCAATGGCTGCTGAACTTGGTTTTAATGTGAGCCTTGCACGGCGTGCCGGCCTGTTTCATGATATTGGTAAAGCAGTTACGGGAAACTCTGAAGGCAGTCATGTAACCCTTGGGGTGGAACTTACCACTAAAGCAAAAGAGCATGAAGTAGTTATTAATGCGGTGTTAGCACATCATGAGGAGGCAGAGCCGATCTCACCTATTTCGGTGCTGGTTACGGCCGCGGATAAAATAAGCGGCAGCCGGCCCGGGGCACGCCGCGACACACTGGAAGCCTACACAAAACGCATCACAAATCTCGAAGAAATTGCCAATTCATTTGAAGGCGTTTCTAAAACTTACGCCATCTCTGCGGGCCGAGAAATTCGTGTGATTGTGGAGCCTGAAAAAATTAGAGATGAACAGGCGGATGTTTTATCTTCCGATATTGCAAATAAGATTAAAGAGTCGATGGAATATCCGGGTAAAATTAAGGTCTGTGTCATTCGGCAGACGATTTCATCCCGCTATACGGATGATTTTGACGGTAATATGCATCTGAATGGCAGGTAAATTTAGTGTAACAGGTTTTTTTGAAAGATTATAAATGTATAAAATTAAATATATCGGCGATCCCATTCTGCGCAGGAAGACGACAGATGTGGAATTATTCGATAAAAAATTTGCTGCTTTTCTGGAAGAAATGACCGAAATCATGTATCGTGAGGATGGTATCGGCCTGGCGGCTCCTCAGATAGGAATCTCGAAAAGCGTTGTAATAGTTGATGTGGCCGAGCTTGTTGAAGGTGAATCGTTGCGCATCTTTGTTAACCCAAAAATTAAGGAAGCTTCCGGAAGTTCGGTAGTGGAAGAAGGCTGTTTGTCCATTCCCGGTGTCCGGGAAGAAGTTACCCGGCCCGAAGTTATTGAACTTTCCTTTCAGGATGAAAGCGGCGCTTCTTTTACCCATGAGTTTGATGGTTGGCTAGCACGTGTTCTCCAACATGAAATAGATCATCTTAACGGTATTCTTTTTGTTGATCATATAAGTCCCATAAAACGGCAGGTGCTCATAAATAAGAAAGTGATTCCCGAAAAATATTAAGGAAAATGAATGTTTCAGATTGCGACTATCCCCCGGCTGGATTTAAACACTGAATTGTTTGTCGTTTTTGTTCAGGAAAAATTTGTTAAAAAACGGAATAAATCATTTTCTGATTTTCCTGAAGAAGTCCATGCTCCGTTACAGGATTTTTTTACCATTCGTGACTTTAAAGGAAAATTATTTAAAACACGATTAATTTATCCGCGGAAAGAAAATGGTATTAAACGAATTTTAATCGTTGGTACCGGAGATCAAAAAAAGTTATCCTGCGATGATTTCCGTAACCTTGGTAAACTTATCGCCGAGCAGCAGGAAGAACTTTCCGTTAAAAGAGTCCATCTGTTCCTGGCTAATATTAAAGGCTTCCGCGAAGACTTTATCCGCTGTTTCACCGAAGGGATTTTATTTCAGAAATATCATTTTGAGCAGCATAAATCGGAAAAGCCCACCAAACGGAAAACGGGACGCTTTATCTTCTTATGCAACCGACAAGAATATACACCTCGTTTTAGACAAATATTGCTGGAAACGGAATCCATAATGAAGGGTGTCGCTATCACCCGTGATTTGGCCAATCAGCCATCCAATCATTTAACGCCTGGTGATTTAAAAAACTATGTGTTAACACATTTTAAAAATACCCGTAATATTCAAACGACTTTTCTTGACGAATCGGCAATGCGTCAAAAGAAATTCGGCGCATTGCTTTCGGTTGCCAGAGGAAGTGCCGAGCCGCCTTATTTGATTATTATGCATTATAAGCCTGCGAAGAAAACCACAAAAAGACTTGTGCTGGTGGGAAAAGGCGTAACTTTCGATAGCGGCGGAATCAGTATTAAACCTTCGGCTAAAATGGAAGAGATGAAATTCGATATGTGCGGGGCAGCAGCGGTTGTTGGCAGCATGGATGTTATTTCCCATTTGAAACCTAAATTTGAAGTGATTGCGCTGATACCGGCCGTCGAAAATATGCCGGGAGGAAAAGCCACAAAACCGGGGGATGTGGTCACGGCGTATAATGGAAAAACAATCGAAATAATTAACACTGATGCAGAAGGCCGCCTTATTCTTGCGGACGCCTTAGCTTATGCGGCTAAAGAATATAAACCTAAAACCATCGTGGATTTCGCCACATTAACCGGTGCCTGTGTGGTAGCGCTGGGGGATAAAAACGCCGGAATTTTTTCAAATTCAGAAAAATTAACGCATATACTCAAAGAACGAGGCATCTTCTCCGGCGACCAGGTGTGGCCAATGCCAATGGATGATGACTATAAAAAAGAACTGGAAAGTGATACGGCCGATCTAAAGAATATCGGCAGCCGCTGGGGGGGAGCCATTACGGCGGCGAAATTTCTGGAACATTTCGTAGACGAGATTCCCTGGGCGCATATTGATATTGCCGGAACATCATATGACGTTAAGAATAAAGACTACCTCGGAAAAGGCGCCACCGGTTTCGGTACACGGTTGATCGGACGCTCGCTTAAACAACTCGAAAAAATGATATAAATAAGGTATATTTATCGGAGAACCCTATGCTTTCTTCCCCCGAAAAACTGGTGTTTGTCGTATTCGTTTTAGCCTCCGCTTATCTTAGCTGGCGTTCTTTTTCTGTTTTAATTAAGGTAATTAACCGCGGTCAGGGTCAACTGCACTGGGAGAATCTCGGGGCACGTTTAACCGAAGCTTTTGTCGTAGTATTTACACAAAAAACAGTGCTTCGTTCCCGACCATTAGTTAGTTTTTTTCACGCTCTGCTTGCCTGGGCTTTCATCTTGTATATGCTGGTTAATATTGGCGATGTATTCTCCGGATACCTTGCCGGATTCCATTTTATGGGAAGCGGATCGATTGGCAATGTTTACCGTTTATTCGTTGATATTTTCAGTGTTCTGGCTTTAATATCCATGTCTTTTTTTCTTATCCGGCGTTTTATTGCAGGCAGTGAGCGGGTTACCATCCGGGATAATGTCAAGATGTACGAAGGTGCCCGGCAGGGGATGCGTACCGATTCTCTCATTGTGGGTTTGTTTATTTTAATGCACATCGGTTTTCGTTTTTTGGGAGAAAGCTTTCATCTGCATTTAGAAGGGGTGGATATGTGGCAGCCGATGGCCTCGCTCGTATCCGGTTTATGGAGTGGGATGAACCCGCAGACTGCCGAAATTATGGTGCACGTCTCCTGGTGGCTGGCGCTTGGTCTTATTCTGGCTTTTGTTCCGTATTTTCCAGCCAGTAAACATATCCATTTATTTATTGGTCCGTTCAATTTTGCTTCACGTCCTAAGCGAGAATCTTACGGAACGCTGGCGCCGCTCGATTTTGAAAATGACGATATTGAGCAATTTGGGGTTTCGAACTTTGAGCATCTGCAAAAAACCCAGATTGTAGACGCCTATGCCTGTATTATGTGTGGCCGTTGCCAGGATGCCTGCCCGGCCTATACAACAGGAAAAGAATTGAGTCCTTCCGCGCTTGAAATTAATAAACGTTATTTTATAAAAGAACATAAAAATTCCCTGGCATCCGGAGAAGAGATCGAAAAAACTTTTCTGGATTTTGCGCTTAGTGAATCGGCGTTGTGGGCGTGCACCAGTTGCGGAGCCTGTCTCGATATTTGCCCGGTGGGGAATGAGCCGATGATCGACATACTGGATATCCGGCGTGATCGTGTTTTGATGGAATCGCAGTTTCCGAAAGAACTCCAGGGTGCTTTCAACGGTATGGAACGGAATCAGAATCCGTGGAATATAAACGACGATCGTCTGAAATGGGCTAAAGAAGATGAATCGATTAAAGTACCGGATGTGGATGAAAACCCCGATTTTGATATTCTATACTGGGTTGGATGTGCCGGGGCATTTGATCAGAAAGGGCAGAATATTGCACGCTCTTTTAGTAAAATCTTAAATCATGCCGGGGTTAATTTTGCCGTGCTTGGAAATAAAGAAAGCTGCACCGGAGACAGCGCACGCCGCGCCGGGAATGAGTATCTGTTTTCAATGATGGCAGAAGCAAATGTGGAAACACTAAACAGCGCTAAGGTTACTAAAATCGTAACGACTTGTCCCCATTGTATGCATACGCTTAAAAATGAATATCCGCAGTTCGGCGGTAATTATGAGGTTGTGCATCATACCGAGTTTATTGAAACCCTGAAAAAAGAAAATAAATTAAAACTTACCGAGACCTCAGAATCACATACGATTACCTTTCACGATCCCTGCTATCTTGGCCGCCATAATGCTGTGTTCGAAGCACCGCGGGAAGACCTTAAAATGCTCGGACAGCATTATGTAGAGATGGAACGTTCCGGAGCGGAAAGCTTTTGCTGCGGGGCCGGCGGTGCCCAGATGTGGAAAGAGGAGGAAGCCGGAGATGAACCGGTGCGCCAGAATCGAATGAAAGAAGTACAGGAAAGCGGCGCTGATATCGTTTGCACTTCTTGTCCCTTTTGTTTGACCATGATGCGCGATGCCGCAAATGAGCTGGAAAACGGAGTCGAAGCAAAAGACATTGCCGAACTCATAGCCGAGCGGCTTGAGGAATAACGCGAATAAACAAAATTTTCTGACAAAATCCTCATTCGGAAATATCCGGGTGAGGATTTTTATTTTTGATCCCTCAGAAAACGATTTTTCCTCCTGTGTTTAATCGAAAATTTACATTTTTTGTGCTTAGTTTGCCGCTGCGTTTACTTTGACTTCACCCCTTAAATTCCATAACTTTATAAGTTTTATCAAACATCGTTGGAACTGATTTTTCCGGCCTTCGTATGATAAAAAGTGGTTTAATGAAAATTGTATGTATGAAGCGAATCATTTTAATAATTGCCATTATCTTTTCCGTGATCAGTGTTCTGTTTATGGCCTCTCCGTTAATCCTCAGGATAACCGGTTTGGATCATAACGTGAAGTCCTATTTATTGGGCCAGATGATGGATACAAAGAATGGTTCGATTGACGTTGAAAAATACAGAATCGGATTGGGAACGATTGAACTAAGTGATGTTTCGGTTCAGACCACCGATAACCGGGTTGATTTGACTATCCCTTCCGTCGTGTTTGATTTTTATTTTCACGATGTCTTCATTCATCCCACGAACCCACAAATTGCGGTAAAATCAATTACCTTTAAAGAGCCGGTACTGATCCTGAGCAGCGCTCCAAAGACCAGTACGACTACCCATAAAAAATTAGATAAGCTGTTCGGCGATTTAAATCAAGTTAAAGGAATAAATCAGATTCGGGTGGAACAAGGGAAAATATTTTACAAAACGGATTCCAGCCGCACTTTTTTAGCCGCTAAAAATGTGGACGGCGCTATCATTCCCGGCGATTCATCAAAAATTAACATGATTTTGGAAGGAAGTATTTTATCCAGCCAGAGGCAAAATTTCCGTATTAATTCGGTTTTTGATATCGGAGATCGGAGCTCTGTTTCCAGGCTTGAGCTTCTTGATGTCCAGGCTGACGAATTAAGTTTGCCCTTTTTACCCAAAAAAACATATTTAAAGAACGGCTCGTTGAACGGCCATATTTTGGTAAAAAATAAAAATTTTAACCCGGACAGCACGCATTTTGACGGTTATGTAAATATTTCTGAATTCAATGCCGACGCCGGACAAGTTATAATCAGGAATGGAAATGCCACCCTTGAATTAAAGGGTAAAACTTTGCAAATCCAGAAAGGGAACGCTACCCTGAATTCTTCTGTATGTGAATTTGATGTGTTGAGTAAAAATATTTTTAATAAAAATGCAGAAGCCGCCATCCGTTTCCAGGATTTAGACCTATCCGAATTTACCGCGGGTACAGTACAAAACCATGCAGAAGGGCTTGAGTTGCGTGTACAGTATAATTATTTAGAAAATAAGGCAGAGGCAGCGCTGTCGGTACGCAGGGTAACAGCAGGAAACGAAATGAATTTTCAATCTATAAAGGCGCAGCTCTCTTATGTGCCAGATGAAATTCAGCTAAAAAAGGCCAGCGCTCAGTTAGGGACGATCAAAGTTCATAGTCACGGCCGGTGGAATATAAAGGATGAAACAATACATCTTGCCACACAAGCCTTTCAAAAATCAGGGAAACATGTATTTTTTGACCGCCTTTCCAATACGGCACATCGTTTAGCGGTTGATTTTTACCTCAATACACATGCTTCATCATTGTACGGTCACTGGAATTATTCTATCACAGATACGGCCGACACGCTAATCGATTTTAGGGGAAAAATATCCGGATTAAAAAACGATCTTACGATACGGCTTACCGATGCGGGAAAGACGCAGACCACAGCTTTTGTAAATGTTTTAAATATTTTTTCAGAACCGGTTATAAACAAAGCCGTATTATCAGCGTTTCCATTTGCTTCTTTTACCACGAAAAGCGTCCTAAAAAACTTTTTTTCGCAATATAATTCCAATATCCGTTTAAAAGGGTCGTTGGGAAATTTAGGTGCGGATATTGAAATCCAGGATAAGGAAAATTCCGATAACGATCTGAGACTCACCACGAATTTGCGGAATATATTTAGCGAAGGGAAGCGGGCAAAAGGCAGCCTTGAAATTAAAAACCTGTTGGGCTTTTTTGAAGTTTCGCTGACCAATGATTTTTTAAACGGTAAATTTAATTTCCCGGCGGGCATCAACGGGGAACTGAATCTCCAACTGCAAGAAGAGGGACTTTTATCTGGTGTGGCGAATTTCTCTGATTTTTGTTTAACATCCGCATTAACCGATACGCTTGCCGCAGATGATTATCTACTGCAAAACCGTA